>JANNQE010000582.1:0-2036 GCA_031441625.1 Planctomycetia bacterium | reverse complement strand
ACGAGGATCAGGTGGTAGCCGAACTCGGTGGCCACCACCTCGCTCATGTCGCCGACTTTCATGTCGAACGCGGCCTTGGCGAACGGCTCCACCATCGCCCCCACCCGCGGGAAGAAGTTCAGGTCCCCGCCCTCCTTCTTGGACGGGCAGGTGCTGTACTCCTTGGCGTAGGCGGCGAACAGTTCGCTCACCTTCTTCGTGCGGGCGGTCTCTTTGTCCAGCGGGGTGGCGGTGCCCGGCAGGGCGGCCACGGCCTTCGCCGCCTCGTCCTCGCACGCCTTCTTGATGCCCCGCAGCTTGCCGGCCGCGTCCTCTTGCGCCTTCTTGTCGGTGCCCGGCGTCATCAGGATGTGGCTGGCCCGCACCATGCTGCCGTCGAACATGCTCGGGGCGGCGTCGAACATCTTCTTCAGTTCGGCGTCCCCCGCCCGGTCCTTCAGGAACTTGTCCCACTTCATCTGGGCGAGCACCTCCGAGCGGAACTCGGCCTCGGTGAGCATCATCTGCTCCAGTTCCCGCGCGTAGTCCTTCTGCACCTTCTGCAGCTCGGCCTTCAGCTCGCCGATCAGCTTGTCCACGTCCGCCGCCGGCACCTCTACCTTCAGGGCGGTCAGGTACTGATCGATCAGCGCGTTCTCGGTCAGGTGGCTGAGGATCTCCTTGCGGGCCACCTCCTGCTCTTCCTTGCTGAACTGCCGCAGGGCGCGCCACACGGCCACTTCCGGGATGTCCTGGCCGTTCACCTTGGCGGCGGTGCCGACCGGCCGCGGCTCCGGTTTGGCGGTGAGCGGGCTGGCCGGCGGGGCGGGCACGCCGCCCGGCGGGGCGACCGCGCCCGGGGTCGGTACGGCCGGGCGGGCCGGCGGCAGGGCGGCGGGCGGCGCTTGGGCGGCGGCGACGGCAGCCACCGCGGAGCCGACGACCAAAGCGAGGGCGCGGCGGGTGAACAGACGCATCGGGTTCCTTCCTCCGTGAAGGCGGGCCGGCCGCGTGTCGTCGGCGTGGCCCCCAGAATTCCAGTGTGGGGCGTGCAACGTCCCGGCAACATTCCGCCGCGACATACCTGGTATCGGCCGTCGCGCCGAGACCAGTTTTGTCAAACCGGGCGACTTTTTCTGGATGTGGGGGTGTTGCGGGTTTTGGCGAATGCACCGATCCCAGGGTGTGAACCCTGGGTACGCTTATCACCGCCCCTCCCCGGAACCTGTGTCATGTCCGACCTCGTGCAATACCAGCTTCAGAGCCCGGCGGCGGTCGTCACCCTCCACCGCCCGGACAAGCGCAACGCCCTGTGTCGGGCGCTCATCGCCGAATTGACCGCCGCGTTCCACCGCGCCGCGACCGACCCCGCCGCCCGGTGCGTGATTCTCACCGGCAGCGGGCCGGCGTTCTGTGCGGGGATGGACCTGGACGAACTCCGCGGCACGATCGAGAACGCGACCGAAGCGGAACTGGTGTGGGACGACGCGGCGAAGTTGTCGGCGTTGTACTCGCTCGTCTACGAGTTGCCGAAGCCGACGATTGCGGCGGTGAATGGCGCGGCGGTGGCCGGCGGGGCCGGCTTGATGACCGTGTGCGACCTGGCGGTGAGCGTGCCGACCGCGAAGTTCGGCTACCCGGAGGTGCGGCGGGGGCTGGTGGCGGCGATGGTCCTTCCCCATTTACTCCGGCACGTCGGCGAGCGGGCCGCCCGGTGGATGCTGCTGAGCGGCGAACTGATCGACGCGGCCGAAGCATTGCGAATCGGGCTGATTAACACGGTGGTGGAACCGGCGGAGTTGCTCCCGACGGCAGTGCGGTGGGCCGCATCGTGTGCCGAGGGCGGCCCGAAGGCGCTGGCGACGACGAAGGGGTTGTTACGGAGGTGTTCGGTGCAGGCCGTGCCGGTGAACGAGTTGGCGACCGCCAGCGCCGAGCCGCGACTGACCGACGAGTGCCGCGGCGGCCTGCGAGCGTTCTTCGAGAAGCAGGCTGCGCCGTGGGTGGGCGGGGGGTGACGGCCGGGAGCGCGGGCGTCCCGCCCGCATTCCGAGCGG
>JANNQE010000581.1:0-3431 GCA_031441625.1 Planctomycetia bacterium | reverse complement strand
CCCACGGTGAGTCTTACCGCGTGGGTCGGTGCGACGGAAGTCGTCGCTGGACCCACCCTACTTCCGCGGGTTCGGGAAGTGTTCGGCCATCGCCTGTTTCATGTCTCGGACGGCGCGTTCCAGGCCTACCAGCACCGCCCGGCTGATGATGCTGTGGCCGATGTTCAACTCCTCCACGCCGGGGATGCGGACGATCGGGGCGATGTTGTGGTAGTTCAGCCCGTGCCCCATGTGGACGTGCAAGCCCAGCCCGACCGCGTGGTGGGCGGCCGTTCGCAGGTTCGCCAACTCCGCCGCCTGTTCGTCGCCCTTCGAGTCGGCGTAGGTGCCCGTGTGGAACTCGATGGCATCGGCCCCCAGGTCCTTTGCCATGTCCACCTGCGCGAGGTCCGCCCCGATGAACAGCGCCACCTGAATGCCCGCGGCTTTCAGTTTGTCGGTCGCCGCTCGCACCTCGGCCGCCCGCCCGATCACGTCGAGTCCGCCCTCGGTGGTCAACTCCTGCCGCTTCTCGGGCACCAGTGTCGCTTCGTCCGGCTTCACGTTCAGCGCGAATGCGACGAGTTCATCCGCGGTACACATTTCCAGGTTGAGCCGGGTGTTCAACGTCTGCCGCAGGATGAGTACGTCGCGGTCCTGAATGTGCCGGCGGTCTTCGCGGAGGTGAACGGTAATGCCGTCGGCCCCACCCAACGTGGCCAGCGCCGCCGCCGTCACGGGGTCGGGTTCGTAGGTGCGGCGGGCCTGCCGCACGGTGGCCACATGGTCGATGTTCACGCCGAGTCGGATCATTTCTGTCTCCAGAATCATTCACCGCTGAGGGCACAAGAGCAAGGAGGGCCAGGCTAACCACAGAGGCACAGAGACACAGAGAATGCAAGAGAGAGTTTTTTGTCATTCGATCCGCTTCGGTCTTCTCTGTGTCTCTGTGCCTCTGTGGTTAGCTCTTCTGCCTTCCTCCCGTGCCCTCGTGTGCCCTCGGCGCTGAAACATTCCTCTCTACCCCCGCCCGGTCTTGGTCAGGTAGTCCAGCACCTGGGCGTACCGGGTCACTTCGTTTGCCAGGATGCGAAACAGGAACACGGCCAGCACCATGACGACCGGGTATTCGATCAGTTGGGTGAGAAAGGGCGTCGGGTTCAGGTTGAAGAAGAAGCCGGTGGCTACAAGCAGCGCGAGGATGACCGGCACGCCGAGTTGGGCGGCGCGGGTGGGGCTGTACCGCTTGTCGATGTAGAGGCGGAACACCAGGATCAGTTCGCGGACGACGGGCCACTTCAGCCACGCCCGCTTGTTGCCGCCACCGCCGGGCAGGTGGCCGGTCATCTGGGCCACTTCGACCGCGGCGGTGAGTGTGGCGAGCGGGTTCGGGCCGGGCGGCGGGGGCGGGGATCCGGGGCGGCTGTACCCCTCCGGCGGCGGGCCGGCGGACTGTTGCGCGGCCAGCACCGCCAGAGCCGCTTCGATCCGGCTCAACCGGGCATCGGCTTCAGACGCCGGCGGGCCGTTGGCGGCGGCGGGGGCTACGGCGGTGGTCGGCTCGCTCATGGTCGTCTCGGGTCGTGTCGCAGACTGAGATATAGCAGATGACGGGCCGGGTTGCAGCGCGGGAACTGTTTCACCGGACGGCCCGCAGAGGATGCAGAACAGACGCAGATGAAGGCAGGATTAGAACAATTCATCCTCTGATCCTGCCTTCATCTGCGTCTGTTCTGCGTCCTCTGCGGGCTATTCGTTCACGGCGGCAGCGGCTTGCCTTTCGTTTCCGGGGCGAACAAGACCAGCCCCAGCCCCAGCACGTACACGCCGGCGGCCACCGAACAGGCCTTCGCGTAGTCGCCGTCGAACGCCCGCAGCAGGGCGAGCGTTTGCAGCGACCCGACCGACGCCAGGATGCGGCCGAAGTTGAACCCGAACCCCTGCCCGGTCGCCCGCATTTTGGTGGGGAACAGTTCGGGCAAGTAGAGCGGGAGCCAGCCGTAGAACGAGGCGGTGACGAGGCCCACCCCGCCGGCCGCCGCCACGAACTCCCAACCGAACGGCGGGTGGAACGCATAGAAACTGTACAGCGTGATCCCGGACAGCACGCACAGCAGGGCGTACGCCCACTTCCGCCCGATGCGGTCGCCCAGCACCGCCGCCAGCACGCACCCGATGGCGGCACCGAGGGCGGAGCTGGCCTGCGTGAGCGGCTTGGCGTCCGGGTCGGCCGGGGCGAGAGTGCCGACCAGGTTGTACACCCACATCACCCCGCCCCAAGTGGCCAGCAGCGGCACACCGCTCAACCCCGCCGCCAGCAGCATCCGGCCGATCAGGTGCTTCCGCTCGACCGCCGGCAGGTTCGCCCGCGCCAAGTATCGCTGCGTCGGGTACAGGTAGCAGACGGTGATGATGCCGACGCCGACGAGCGTGCCGACGATTCGCACCCACAAGTCCAGCGGAACGACCCACATCGTCAGCACGCCGCCACCGACCGCCGCCCCGAGCAGCACGGCGAGCAGGTCCACCGTCCGCCAGTGGTTCGCCGCCCCGCTCTTCTTCTCGCTCGTCCACTTCTCGGATTCGGGCACGAACAGGCGGATGAACAGCGTGAGGACCGCCGGGAGTGCCCCCACCGCCATGAGCAGCCGCCAGTTGCCGTTGCGGGTGAAGTACGCCACCACTTCGCCGCTCAGCCCGACCGACGTGAGCCACTCGCCGATGCCCGCGCCGACGCGGTTCAGGCTGAGGGCGACGGCCGCGAGCAGGCAGTAGCCCAGGTTGCCGAACGCGCCGATCAGCCCGGCCAGCCACGCCCGCTGCGCGCCCGGCCACATCTCCATGACGAGCGCCACCCCGAGCGCCCACTCGCCGCCCATGCCGAGCGCCCCGGCGAACCGGAGCCCGGCCAACTGCCACGGGGCGGCGCTGAACCCGCACAGCCCAGAGCAGCCGGCGTACACCAGCACCGAAAGCGTCATCGCCCGCACCCGCCCGATGCGGTCGCCCAGCCAGCCGAACAGCACCCCGCCGGTGGCCGCGCCGATCAGGAAGCCGGCGTTGATGACGCCGAACCACGCGCCCAGTTCGGTCTCCAGTGCCGCCCGCGCCGGGGCCGCCACCACCCCGCCGACCAGCCCGCCGGCCGGGTCGGTCGCCTGCCGTTCGGCCGCGAACCGTTCCTCGGTCTGCAACAACTCCCGCAGGGCGTTCTGCCCGACGAGCGGGAACAGGCCCATTTCCAGCCCGTCGAACATCCACCCGAGCAGGGCGGCGGCGAGGGCGAGCCAGCGGGCACGGGAGGAGTTCATGGGAAGAGTCTTGCGGGCGGCGGGGGAATGCACGATTCTTATTCCACATCCGCCGGCAGGACAGGAGACACGAGACATGAGACACGAGACAAGGCGAACGGCGCGACGTGAGTCCGCCGGTGTGGTTGGTGGTGGCACCGG
>JANNQE010000580.1:0-12272 GCA_031441625.1 Planctomycetia bacterium | reverse complement strand
GCGGCTCACGCCGCCGGTTCACCAGGAGCCAGACTCACACCAGTTCCGTCACCAAGTCCCGATCATCGAGGACGTACATCGGCCGGCCGCTGCCGTTCGGGAAGGTCATGGCCGGGTCGATGCCCATCGCCTTGTACAGCGTGGCGAGCAGGTGCGGCACCTTGTACGGGCGGTCCTTCGGGTACTCGCCGCGGGCGCTGCTGCTGCCCACCGCCTGCCCCATCTTCAGCCCGCCGCCGGCCACCATCGCGCTCATCACCGGACTCCAGTGGTCCCGCCCGCCGCCCTCGCTCATGTTGATCTTCGGGGTGCGGCCGAACTCGCCCCACACCACCACCACCACGTCGTCGGCCAGCCCGCGGTCGTGCAGGTCGGTCACCAGGTTGGCGATCCCGCGGTCGAGCATCGGCAGTTGCGTCCTCAGCGTCTTGAAGTTGGCCCCGTGCGTGTCCCACCCGCCGTAGCTCAGGGTCACACACCCGACGCCCGACTCGACCAGCCGGCGGGCGGTCAGGAACTGCTCGACGCCCTTATACCGCTCCTTCACCCGCGGGTCTTCGTTCTTCAGGTCGAGTGCCTTCCGCACCGTCCCGCTGGCGATCATGTCGAACGCCCGCTGGTTGAAGCTGTCCATGCCGCTCAGCGTGCCATTCGTGTCCAGGTCGCGGCGGACGGTGTCGAAGCTGCTCAGCAGGTCTTTGCGGTCGTCCATGCGGGAGGTGGTCACGCCCTGGGCCAGCCGCAGGTTTTCTTTGCTCGGCCCCTCCGGGCTGAACGGGCGGTGTGCCACGCCCAGGAACCCCGGCTCGTTGCCCGCGCTCATGCCGCGGAGCGACACGAACGGCGGCACTTCGGCCGACTGCCCCGACAGCTTGCTCATCACGCTGCCGAAGCTCGGGTGGCCGGCGGTGCGGTTGGTGTTCTCACTGAACCCGGTCATCACCAGGCTGTCGCTGTGCTCGTCCACGCTCACCAGACTGCGGACGACGGCCAGCTTGTCCCACATCTTCGCCTGCATCGGGAAGTGTTCGCTGATCCGCACCCCGCTCACGTTCGTGTTGATCGGGTTGAACTCGCCGCGGAACTCGACCGGGGCGTCCGGCTTCAGGTCGTACATGTCCATGTGACTGGGGCCACCGGGCAGGTAGACCATGATGGCCGCCTTCTTCGACGTGCCGCTCGGGGTGGCGGGGCCGCTTTCCTTCTTGGCGGCCTGGGCGCGGAGCACGTCGGCCAGGGTCAGGCCGGCGCCGAACGCACCGATGCGGAGGAAGTTGCGGCGGCTCAGGCCGTCGCAGAACCGCTGAGACCGTCCGAGGAAGGTGAGCATGGCGGGCCTTCGGGAATGTGGGAACCGGCGGAGGGTTGGTCGTGAGACGCCGACGCGAGGTGCGGAGTTTCACGAATGCAGGCAGTGGTGGAAAGGATAGACTGCCGGTCGGCCGGAAGCAATCGGAAAATCGTCGCCTCTTCAGGCAGCGAACCGGCGCACCTTTGCGGGGGGAGTTTGGGCGGTTTCATACGACCCACCCGAAATCCTCACCCCTCGGGATGGCGGAATCAACAGAATGTTCATTGCCCCCCTTCCGGAGTCCGCCATGCCGACCCAGACCCCCGTTTCCCTCCGCCCGACCCTCACCCTGCTCGAGTCACGGGAGGTGCCGTCCCGCACCTTGTTCGTGGACGACGACCGCCAACAAATTCCGTCGGCCGCGTTCACCACCATCCAGGCCGCGGTGAACGCCGCTCGTCGTGGCGACGACATCGTCGTCGCCCGCGGCACGTACCGCGAGCAGGTGAACATCCCGGCGGACAAGGACGACATCACGCTGAAGTCGCGGAACCCGCGGCAGGCGGTCATCGAAGCCCCGGCGGTGCTCACCGGCGGCAAGGCGATCGTCAGCGTCAACGGGGCCGACCGTGTGACCGTGGACGGGTTCACCGTCACCGGCCCGGCGGTGGCCGGGAGCGGGCTGGACGCCGGCATCGGCGTGTTCGACGGCGGGTCGGCGACCATCGAGAACAACCTGATCACCCGCATCCGCAACAACCCGCTGGACGGCTTGCAAGTGGGCTTCGGGGTGATCGTGGACGGGGACGGCATGACGACTTCCGCCACCGTGTCGGGCAACACCATCACCCACTACCAGAAGGGCGGGGTGCTGGTGTACGGGCCGGACGCCCGCGCCCGCGTCGAGGGGAACGTCATCCGCGGCACCGGGCCGACCGGCCTGATCGCCCAGACCGGCGTACAGGTGAGCGGCGGGGCGGACGCGGTGGTGGCGGGCAACAGCATTTCGGGGAACTCGTACACCGGCGGGGGCACGTTCGCCGCCGGCGTGCTGGTGCAGTCCGCCGGGCGGGTGAGCTTGCAGGACAACCGGGTGTTCGCCAACCAACAGGGGGTGGTGGTGTTCGACACCAACGGGGTGAGCGTGACCGGCAACCAACTGACCGGCAACTCGCTCGACGGCCTCGACCTGATCGGCGTGCGGGGCGGACTGGTGGCGGGCAACCTGGTGCGGGGGAACGCCACCGACGGGGTGGTGCTGAGTGACGCCCGCGGGGTGCTGGTGGCCGGCAACGTGGTCCGCGACAACGGCGGGGACGGGCTGGTGCTCACCGACGGCTCGTCGGGCAACCTGATCTCCTTCAACTCCCTGCGGGGAAACGGCCGGTACGACGCCTTCGACGACACCACCGGCCCGCTCACCGGCGGCACGGCCAACTGGTGGGCGTTCAACGCCATCGGGACGAAGAATGTGCCCGGCCTGCGGTGATCCGGGTGGGCGTGGGGCCGGCCACCGCCCGCCGGCCCTACAATCCCCTCACCACACCGCCGAGGGCTGCCCTGGTGTCCGCAGACCGCATCACCGACTACCTGTCGCAGTTCGCCACCGCCCGCGCCCAGATGACCGAGCAACTCGGCAAGATCGTCATCGGGCAGGCGGAGGTGATCGAGCAGATCCTGGCGGCCGTCTTCACCCGCGGGCACGTGCTGCTCGTCGGCGTGCCGGGGCTGGCCAAGACGCTCATGGTGTCCAGCATCGCGCAGATTCTGGACGTGACCTTCAAGCGGGTGCAGTTCACCCCCGACCTGATGCCGTCGGACATCACCGGCACGATGGTGCTGGACGAGAACGACCAGGGCCGCCGCGAGTTCCGGTTCATCCGGGGGCCGATCTTCGCCAACGTGCTGCTGGCCGACGAGATCAACCGCACCCCGCCCAAGACGCAAGCCGCGCTCCTGCAAGCGATGCAAGAGCGGGAGGTGAGCGTCGGCCAGGAGACGTACAAGCTGCCCGACCCGTTCTTCGTCATCGCCACGCAGAACCCCATCGAACAGGAAGGCACATACACCCTGCCGGAAGCGCAACTCGACCGCTTCATGTTCAACGTGAAGGTGGACTACCCGAGCCTGGACGAGGAGAAGCGGATCATCAGCGCGACGGCCAAGGACGAGACGCCGGAACTCACCAAAGTGCTGACCGGGAAGGCGATCACCAACCTGCAAAAACTGGTGCGGAGTGTGCCGGTGAGCGAGTTCGTCACCGACTACGTGGTGAAGTTGGTGCGGGCGACGCGGCCGAAAGACCCGACCGCACCGGACTTCATCAAGCGGATGGTGGACTACGGCGCCGGGGTGCGAGCCGGGCAGTACCTGGTGCGGGCGGGGCAGGCGTTCGCGGCGATGGACGGCCGCTTCACCGTCGCCATCGACGACATCCGGAAGGCCGCCATCCCGGTGCTCCGTCACCGCATCGGCACGAACTTCCAGGCGCAGGCGGAAGGCAAGACGAGCGACGACCTGGTGGTCGAGTTGCTGAAGGCGGTGGGCGAGCCGGAACCGCCGAAATACGTACCCACGGCCGGCAAGCGGAAGTTGTAGCAAACGGTTACACACCGCCCGTAGCCGTCGGCTATGCTGAAGTCGTCCTCCGAGGCACGTCATGCGCCCACTCCTCGCCGTCGTGCTGCTCGCCGGGTTCGCCACGGCCGCGCCGGTGCCGAAGGCGATCAAGAAGAAGCAGGACGACGCCACCCAACTCGTCGGCACCTGGAAGCCGACGGCGAAGGGGAGCGCGTGGTTCCGGTTCGACGCCGAGGGCAAGGTGAAGACGTGGTACGACACCCCCGGCTCGGAGATGATCTGGACATACACCGCCGACGCGAAGGGGGCCGCCAACCGGCTGCGGCTCACCGAAATAGGCTCGGCGGGGGTCAGGACTTACGACTGCGTGTTCGACCTGGACGGTGACGCACTCAAGTTCCTGTTCGTCACCACCAGGGGGAAGGAGCCACCGGAGAAACTTGAGGCCGGGCCCGATTTCCAGCTTCACGAGATGACTCGCGACATTTCCGCCAAGTGACCCACACCCGGAGGTCCGCCATGCGCCCGCTGCTCATCATCGCCTTACTCGTCGGCGTCGCCCCCGCCGCCCCGGTGCCGAAGGCCGTGAAGAAGGCGGACGACAAGACGTTGCTCCTCGGCTCGTGGAAGGTGAGTGAAGTGACGGCGAACGGCAAGCCGGCGACCGTCTCGTATCACACGTTCGTGTTCACCGAAGACGGCAAGCTGACGCTCCTTTCTGGGGCCGAGAAGACCGGCCCGCAGTGGACGTGGACCATCGACCCGTCCGCCACCCCGCGGGCGATGAAGTGGGCGAC
Source organism: Planctomycetia bacterium (assembly GCA_031441625.1). Taxonomy (GTDB): domain Bacteria; phylum Planctomycetota; class Planctomycetia; order Gemmatales; family Gemmataceae; genus JALHQU01. The sequence continues at coordinate 7,604 of JANNQE010000580.1, read as the reverse complement.
CGGCAACCCGTGGGACTGCGTCTACGACCTGGACGGCGATTCACTCAAACTCGGCCTGCTGAACAAAGGGGCGTCGGTGCCCGCGACCGTCGAACCGGGCGACGGCATGACTCTGTACGTGATGACCCGCGAGACCCCCTCCAAGTGAGGACCGCCATGCGCCCACTGCTCGCATTCGCCTTGCTGGTCGGTCTCGCCACGGCCGCCCCGGTGCCGAAGGCGGTGAAGAAGCAGGCCGATTCCGACCAACTCGTCGGCCGGTGGATCGCCACCGAGAAGAACACTCACTCGTTCCACTTCAGGGACGACGGCACCATGACGGTGTGGAACGGCCAGGTCGAAAACGGGGGCGCGAAGTACCGCTGGACGATCGACGACACCGCCTCCCCGAAACGGATGACGTGGTACGACACCACCAGCACCCCGCCCAGGCCGCAGTTCGAGTGCGTGTACGAGTTGGACGGGGACTCGCTGAAGATCACCTACGAGTGCGCCCCGAAAGTGCCGGCCGGCGTCGGCGTCGGCAACCAGAACCACCACATGACCCGCGAACAGGCGAAGTGACCACCCCGGAGATCCGACCATGCGCCCGCTCGTCTCCCTCCTCCTGCTGGTGACTGTGACCGCCGCCGCCCCGGTGCCGAAGGCGGTCAAGAAGAAAACGGACGACGCGACCGATCTGGTCGGCACGTGGCGGGCGGTGAACGGGGCACGGGACGAGAGCTTCCAGTTCACCGCCGACGGCAAGATGTCGGCGTGGTCCGGCAAAGGCGGGGGCGGCGGGAGTTTCCCGTACACCTGGACCATCGACCCGACCGCCGACCCCAAGACGATGAACTGGGGGAACGCCGGCACCCCGTCCCGCCCGCAGTTCGAGTGCGTGTACGAACTGGACGGCGACACCCTGCGGATCGCCTACAGTACGGTCGGCAAACGGCCGGCGAACCCGACGGCCGCGGGCAACGGCAACTTCATCTGCGACCTCGTCCGCGACACCACCAGCAAGTGAGGCTCCCATGCGCACGTTCGTCGCCCTCGCCGTGCTCGCCGGGTTGGCCGCCGCCGCCCCGGTGCCGAAGGCGCTGAAGAAGAAGAACACCTCCGACATCGTCGGCACGTGGAAGCCGGACAAGGGGTCGGAGTGGTTCCAGTTCGACGCCGAAGGGAATATGACGGCGTGGACCAACGGCGGGAATGCGGTGACCGGGGCCAAGTACACCTACGCCCTGGACGCCGACCCGGACGTTCGCGAGTGGCGGATGACCTGGAACTCGAAGGGGCAACCGAAGCCGTCGTACCAGGTGGTGTACCTGATCGACGGCGACCGCATGTACATGACTTACAGCGGGGCGACCGGCCAACCGATGGCCAAGCCCGACCCGACCACCGCCCCCAACTTCACCCGCCAACCCGCTGACAAGTGAGGCACCCGTGCGCCATCTGCTCGCCCTCGCGCTGCTGGCCGGGTTCGCCACCGCCGCCCCGGTGCCGAAGGCCCTCAAGCCGAAGGCCGACGCTGAACTGATCGTCGGCACCTGGATGCCGGCCAACAGCGGCACCTGCTGGTATCAGTTCAACGCCGACGGCACGCTGAAAACGTGGCACGGTCCGAACAAGCGTTCACCCCTCGACTGGACGTACACCCTCGACACGACCGTCACCCCGAAACGGGTGCTCCTGACCGGCAAGGCCGATCAGAAGTCGTTCGAGTGCGTCTACGAGTTGGACGGCGACGGGCTGAAGATCGCGTTCGTCCTCGGCGCGAAAGACCCGAAGAAGGTGGAAGCCGGCCCCGGCCTGCAACTGTACGAACAGACCCGTGACACTTCGGCCAAGTGACCGCCGCCCATTCGTGACCTATCCTTGTCCGCCGCCGGTTGCGGTCAAGGATGCTCCCATGCCCTCGCCCGTCGGACTGATCGCGCGCGTGCTCGCCCGGCCCGACGACGACGGCCCGCGTCTGGTGTACGCCGACTGGCTGGACGACCTCGGCGACCACCACCGGGCCGAATTCGTCCGCGTCCAACTCGCCCTCGCCAGACTGCCCGCCGGCGACCGCCGCCGCACCGCCCTCGCCGAACTCGAAACACGCCTGCTCGCCGCTCACTCCGCCGACTGGTCGGCCCCGCTCGCCGGCGTCGCCACCGCCCCCGTCTTCCGCCGCGGGTTCGTCCACGCGGTGAACCAGACCGCCCGGCAGTTCCTCGCCCGCGGCGACGACTTGTTCGCCCTCGCCCCCGTCCGCGACTTGCACCTGCTCGACCTAGGCGGACACCACGACACCGTGTTCGACTCGCCGCACCTCGGCCGGCTGGCCGGTCTCACCGTCTTCGCCCAACACCAGGGCGAACCGCTCGCCGCGGCGGTCGCGGATTGCCCGCACCTGGCCGCGATCCGTCGGCTCGATCTGGGTCGCAACGAGATCGGGTGCGGCGGCCTGCAACGCCTCGCCGACTCGCCGCACCTCTCTTCGCTCGAAGACCTCGACCTGGCGGTGAACCACATCGACGGGCACGGCGTGCGGTACGCGGCGGAGCGGGCCACGTGGCCGGAGTTGCGGCGGCTGGAGTTGGCCGACAACATGCTGAGTGCGGTCGCGGTGGAGCGGCTGGTGCAGTCGTCGCGGCTGCCGAAGTTACACCGGCTCGGGCTGTCCGGCAACCGCCTGTGGAGCTACCAGCGCGACCCGCTGCCCGAACAGACCGCCCTGCTCCGCGTGCCGACCCTCGACTTGCGGAACAACGGGCTGACGGCCGACGGCCTGCGGGTGCTGTTGCGGACGACCGCGACCGACGTGCGGGAACTCGACCTGAGCCAGAACCGCATCCGCGATGACGGGATCAGGCTGCTGGCGAACGCGGACGTGTTGCACGGACTGCGGGTGCTGAAGTTGGCGGCGAACGACATCAGCGACGACGGCCTGCGGGCGCTCGCACTCTCACCGCACCTCGGTCGATTGGTCTTGCTGGATGTGAGTAACAACCCGGTCGGCGACGAGGGCGTGAGGGCGGTGGTGGAGTCCCGCCACCTGACCGCCCTGCGGCAATTCGTGTACCCGAACCTGGGCCTGTCGTTCCGCCTGCGGGTGGCCCTACGGGAGCGGTACGCGGAGTAGGTGCCGCCTGTCTCCGCGAACTTCTTGGCGGTCGTCGGCGTGGCCTTGTCGGTCGGGGCGGTCTCGCCCTCTTTCTTCTTCAAGTCTTCGATCTTGTCCTTCACCGCCTCGCCGGCCTTCTGGCCGTCCTCTTTCACCTTTTTGCCGTCCACTTCCACCGTCACCTTCTCGTCGCTGTTCACGGCGAACTTGAACCACCCCTGCCAGATGCCGATGCCGATGAGCAACACCACCAGCACGCCGATGAAGGCGAAGAAGTTCTTCACGGTCGGGTCCTCCTGCCCGCCGCTCCGGGCGGGGCTATCGATGAGACGCTGTATGCCCGATGGCGTGCGCCGCGTCCAGTCCGAATGTCTCGGCCGATCATGCCGAATTATCCAAGAATAAGACCCCTCCGGTTGAAAGTGTCTGTCACGATTATCCGGCGAAATCACCCGCCTCCGGCCCGCACGACCGCTACAGCCCGCCCCAACTGCCGACGAATCGTCTGCGATGCGAACCGCTCACGGCCCTTGCCCGGTACACGGTTTGGCGCTGATGGCGACGAGCAGGATCGCGCCGGATTTGGTCTTGTACGTGGTCACCAGGGGGAAGAACTTGTCGCACGCGCAGGTGTAACTGACCGCCTCCCCGCCGGGCGGGGTGACAGTCAGCCCGACCCGCCCGTTCTTGTCCTTCGGCTTGTCGATGGTCACTTTCACCGACTGCTTTTCGAGCACGTCGAACGTGTGCGAGTCGCCCACCGGGATCGACTTCTGGAGCGTCTCGTTCAACTTGAACCCGACCAGGTCGGGGTATCGCTTCTGCACCTCGGTGGCGAGGTCGGTCAGCTTCTTGTCCACCACGTTGTTCTCGGTGGTGGCCAGCACCACCACCACAGTCACCCGCACGGGGGCGACTTTCTCCTGGTCCTTCTTGTCGTCGGCGCACGCGACCGCCGGCAGGGTCAACCCGCACGCCACCGCCAGCAGTCCGAAGGCCCGACGAATCACGGCAATCCCCCTGTGCTCTGCTCGCTCCGCGAGCGGACGGTTTGAACCCGCTCGCGGAGCGAGCAGAGCACGTTACTTGTCGGCCGGCGGCATGACGTACACCGCCATGCCGCCCGGCTCCGGGCAGGCCAGCTCGCCGGCGGTCGGCCCGCGGTGCACCGTCACGTCCGCCGCCGACGTGAGCGGCATGGAGTCGGGCACCGGGTGGCTGATCGACCCGAACCGCACGTCGCCTCCGCGGACGGCCGACACCATCACATCGCCCGAGGTGGCGATGGGCAGCACGTCGTACTCGGCCAGCGGGTCGGTCGGCGTGGCGTACACCGTATTCACTTCGACCATCGGGCGGTGGAACGTCGCCCACACCCCCCATGCGATCAGCACCCCTGCCGCGAGTGCGGCGACAGCCGCAGCCACTTTCACCGTGTTCGCCCAACGGTGGCGCGGCACCGACAGCGGCAGCCGGGCGACGATGTCGGTGCGGGTCTTCTCCCACGCCCGCGCCGACGGCTCGGGCGGACTGGGCCAGTGGAGCGGGTCGCTCGGGTCGAAGTCGTCCGTGCCGGACGCGGGCGGGCGGGTCATGGGGCCACGTGGGGGGCGAGGGACTCTTTCAACCGCTGCCGCGCGTAAAACAGCCGGCTCATGACGGTGCCGACGGCGATGCCGAGCACCTCCGCCACTTCCTGATACGTCAGCCCGCCGTCCACGTGCAGCACGAACGCCTGCCGCTGGGCCGCGGGCAACTCGTTCAGCGCCGCCGACAGGACCACCCGCAGGTCGGCCCGCTGGAGCGTGTGGTCCGGGTCGTCGCCCCGCGAATCCGGCACGGCCGTCAGGTCGTCGCCCGGCGCGGCGAACCGCGTGTCGCGGCGCTTCCGCGAGCGACCCAGGTCGAGGGCGGCGTTGCTCACGATCCGCAGCAGCCACGTCTTGAACGAGCTGCGGCCGCCGAACCCGCCCAGGTGCGAGAGTGCGTTCACGAACCCGTCCTGCACGGCGTCGAGGGCGTCCGGCTCGTTGCCGAGCAGCCGGTAGGCCACGCGGTACGCCACCGCCCGGTGGCGGTGGAAGAGCGCGTTCAGGGCGTCCGTGTCGCCGCGTGCGGTGCGGCCGACCAGCACCTCGTCGCTCGGCTCCGGGCGGGCACAGGCGGTTCGCGTCATCGGGGTCAATTCCGTTCCCAATGAGATGGACGACGGCCGGCGGGCGGACATTCAAGTCCGGCCATTGTACCGCGGCGGACGCGGGGTCTGACAGCGTTCGTCGGGTGAAATCGGAAATGGTCCGGCCGTCCGGTCGGGGAAACCCGAAGCGGTTGCCCCGCCCTCGTTCACCGTGATATCCTGTGGGTATCTCATCGCCCCCGCCCGCGAGGTCCGAGCATGACGGCTCAGAAGACGATCCTGATCGTGGACGACGACCGCGAACTGGTGGACGGCCTGCGGCTGTTGCTCGAGCGGCAGGGGTTCAAGGTGATTACCGCCGGCGACGGGGTGCAGGGGAAGAACACCATCTACAACTCGAAGCCGGACCTGGTGATTCTGGACATGATGATGCACCGCATGGGCGGGTACCCGGTGCTCGAACACTTCAAAGACAAGCCCGACGCCCCGCCGTTCATCATGATTACGGCGAACGAGGGCAGCCGGCACAAGGCGTATGCCGAGTTCCTGGGGGTGGTGGACTACCTCCGCAAGCCGTTCGCCACTGAGCGACTGCTGGAGGCGGTGAACAAGGTGTTCGGGGGGACCGAGAAAGGTGAACCGGGTGTTGGTTAGGGTGGGCCGCTCTCTCCGAGAGCGGCATCGGAACCGGCTCTCGGAGAGAGCCGGCCACACTACTGAATCCGCAGCGACCGCACCCACGCCGCTTCGGTCTCGATGTCGGCGTCGCTCAGCCCGCCGGTGCGGTGGATCTCGGCCTTCGCCATCCGCCCGCTTGTCATGTCCAGGGCCATGACTTCGATTCGCCCGTTCGCCCTCACCTCGCACCGCACCTGCACCGGCGACCCCTTCCGCAGGTCGCCCGGCAGCCCGTCGATCCAGCACTCCCCCACCGGGATGCACGCCTCGGCCTGTTGCGCTTCCCCTTGAAGCAACCGCACACGCACCTTGCTCTGCTTGTCTTGGGCGGTGTAATAAACACGGCTGACGGCGGCGGGAAGTTGCGTGTTCTTCACCACCAGCCGGTCGTTCAACCGGGCGTCGGCCTTGCGAACCTCGACGCCCAGGCTGTGGGCGTTCACGCTAATTTCGACGATGTCGGCAAGGTCGGCGGTCGCGGTGGTCGGCACCCGGCGGGCGTTCACGATGCCGGCGTGGACCGCCGCCCCGCGGGCCACCACTTCACTCACCGCCAAACTCCGATCCGGCTCCTTGCCGATCAGGTCGCGGAGCATCCGGGCCGTGGCGGGCATGTGCGTTGAACCCCCGACCATCAGCAACTTGTCCACTTGGTCCCACGTCATGCCCACCCGGCTGAGCAGGGCGGTGGTGGTCATCCGCGTGCGGAGCAGCAAGTCTTGCGTCAACGTCTCGAACAGTTCCCGCGTGACGGGTACGGTCATCTTCCGGCCGTCGTGCGTGCAGGTGATGGTGGCCGCGTCCACCTTGCTGAGCGTCCGCTTCGCCCGCTCCGCGGAGGATTGAAGCATGGCCATGCTCTGTTCGTCCGTCCGCGGGTCGCCGCCGTGCTGCTTGCGAAACTCCTCCGCCACGTACTGCACCAGCCGGTCGTCCCAGTCCTTGCCCCCGAGCCGCACGTCGCCTTCGATGCCGAGCACCTGGAAGCGTTTCTTGCCGAGCTTCACCAGCGTCACGTCGAAGGTGCCCCCGCCGAGGTCGTACACCATCACGTTTTTGGGCGAATCGGCGGGCAGGTCGCCGGGCTTCAGGTTCGCCGCGGCGGACTGCTGAAACGTGTACGCCAGTGCCGCGGCACTCGGCTCGTCGATGATGTCGAGGATGTCCAGCCCGGCGATGCGGCCGGCGTCCATCGTCGCCTTGCGGCGGGTGTCGTCGAAGTAGGCCGGCACGGTGATGACCGCTTTTTCAATCGGCCCGATCTGGGCTTCGGTGTCTTGCACCAGCTTCCGCAGGATGACGGCCGAGAGCGTTTCCGGGCGGAACGTGCGACCCGCCACGGTGCGGCCGTACTCCGGGCGACCCATCTGCCGTTTCACCATCGTGGCCACTTTCGCCGGCTGCTCCATCGCCACGTCGAGCGCCGGTTGGCCGACCACCGCTTCCCCGGTGCCGGTGAGGAAGATGGCGGAGGGTGTGAGCACCTCGCCGTCGCGGTTCGGGATGGTGACGGCCTTGCCCCGCTCGTCCAAGTGAGCGACGGCGCAGAAGGTGGTGCCGAGGTCGATGCCGACGATGGACATGGGGGCTTCGCGTGCGGGTCGAGAGAGGCCGTAGGGGATTGTACCTGATGTTCGGCGAAGAGACCTCACCCCCCGTCCCCCTCTCCATGAATGGAGAGGGGGTGTTCAA
>JANNQE010000579.1:0-8650 GCA_031441625.1 Planctomycetia bacterium | reverse complement strand
CGGCAACAAGCGCCTGCAGCGCAAGAAGAAGGCCAAGAAGCCGCGCTGAACGGCTACTTGCGCCAGAACGCCGGCGTAAGCACCACGAACAGCGTGAACAGCTCCAAGCGGCCGAGGCCGAGGCGGCGAGCGGCACTCGGGGGGCTGACGCCCCCCGCTCGGTGGGCCTCGCGCAGATCGCCATCGACGCCGTGACCAGCGGCAAGGTGAAGTTCTTCCCCGAGCGGTACGCCAAGACGTACCTCGACTGGCTCGGCGAGAAACGCGACTGGTGCATCAGCCGCCAACTCTGGTGGGGCCACCGCATTCCGGTGTGGCGGTACGAAGCCGACATCGACTCGCAGGAGCAGAAAGAAATCGAAGCGAAACTGAACGGGTTGAAGGCTTCGCACCCTGACACGCTCGATTGGCGCATCGAGAATATTGAACCGGCTTCCGGATTCGTGAAGTCGATTCGTTTCCTCGTGTGTATCGGCCCAGACGCCGAACCGTTGGAGAAGGGGTTAGCCGCGGCGGGCTTCGAGCAAGACCCCGATGTGCTCGACACCTGGTTCTCGTCCGCACTGTGGCCTCACAGCACGCTCGGCTGGCCGGAGCAGACGCCGGAGTTGAAGCGGTATTACCCCACATCCACCCTCGTGACCTCGCGGGACATCATCACCCTGTGGGTGGCCCGCATGGTGCTGACGGGTCTCTACAACCTCAGCGAAATCCCGTTCGACCACGTGTACATCACGCCGAAGGTGCTGGACGGGTTCGGCGAGGGGATGAGCAAGAGCAAGGGCAACGGGGCCGACCCGCTCGACATCATCGACCTGTACGGTGCCGACGCGCTCCGTTACTACATGGTGTCGATGGCCGGCGAGACGCAAGACAGCCGGATGCCGATCTCGAACGTGTGCCCGCACTGCGGGGTGCTGAACCCGCAGAAGAAGGAGCACCAGGCCGGCCGCACGAAGAAGATGAACTGCTCCGGGTGCAAGCAGGCGTTCCGCCCGAGCGGGCCGTGGCTTGAGGAAGACCCGGAGTTGACGACGGCGAAGGCGGCGAGCGACCGCTTCGAGTTGGGCCGCAACTTCGCCAACAAGCTGTGGAACGCCACCCGGTTCATCCTGATGAACCTGGACTCCAATAGGGTGGCCGACTCTCTCCGAGAGTCGGAATCAAACCCCGCTCTCGGATAGAGCGCGCCACCCTACCTGACCGCCACCGAAGACCGTTGGATCGTGTCGCGGCTGGCCACCACTGCGAAGGCGGTGACGGCTGCTCTCGAAGCATACAAGTTCGCCGACGTGGCCAAGCTCATCTACGAGTTCGCTTGGAGCGAGTTCTGCGACTGGTACATCGAGATGAGCAAGGCCCGCCGCTCGGACCCGGCGTGCCAGCGGGTGCTGGTGGGCGTGCTCGATGGCATCCTGCGGCTGGTGCATCCGGTGATGCCGTTCGTGGCCGAGAGCCTGTGGGAAGCCCTCGGCGAAGTGGCCCCCGAACGCGGCTTCCCCACGCCGAAGAAGGCCGAGGAAGCCGTGTGCATCGCCGCGTGGCCGACGTACCCGGATGCGCTCATCGACACGAGTACCGAATCGGCCATCGCCCGGATGCAAGAGGTGATCCGCGGGGTGCGCGAACTCCGCAACCGCTACAGCCTGGACAAGACCCCGATCACGCTGGCCGTGAAGTGCTCCGACGCGGTGGCAAAGGAGCTTCAACCGCTGTCGCCGTTCGTCATCCAACTCGGCGGGCTGAGCGGGTTCGAGTGCGGGCCGAATTTGACCAAGCCGAAGCAGGCCGGCAGCGTCGTGACGGCCGACTTCGAGGCGTATGTGCCGCTCGCCGGGCTGATCGACCCGGTCGCCGAGGCGGTGCGGATCGGGAAGCAGGTGGCCGACATCCGCAAGCAACTCGACGGCATGGCGAAGAAGCTGGGCGACGAGAAGTACGCGAAGAACGCCCCGCCTGAAGTGGTGGCCGAGACCCGCGAGAGGGTGGCCGAGTTGGAGAAGCAGGTGAGTGTGTTGGAAGGGAACTTGGCCGACTTGCAGTGAAAACAGAGTTGACCGCGAATCAGACGAATCAGACGAATCAGACGAATGAAGACAGAGGGCCAGAGCAGACCCTGTCTTCATTCGTGGTATTCGTGTAATTCGTGGTGAACTCTCTTCCCCTCATCACCCCCGCGCGTTCAGTTTCAGACTCGCGTCGTCCGCCACGTTCACCCACACGTGGACGTGCGGGTCGCCGCGGAAGTGCCACACGAAGCTCGGCCCCTCGATCCGCCAGTTGTCCCACACGTCGTCGAACCCCACGTCCGCGTCCTCGAAGAAGCTGAGCTTGCACTTGTCCAGCCCGCCCTGGGCCTTCAGCATGGCCACGCACTCGTCGCGGTCCTCGGTGCGGAACGGCTCGACCAGCACCTCCAGCACCTTCTGAAGCTCCTTCCGCACGTCGCCGGTCAACTCCGAGATGAGCAGCCCCGGCTGGTCCTTCGCCTTGTCGCCCTTGAAGCCCACGGCCGACTCGCTCGGACTCTTCTTCACCCGCGACGCCTTCTTCTGCTTGTCGTCCAGCAGGGTGTACACCTTGTTCGCGGCCAGCGCCTGCGGCCAGAACACGTTGTCCGCGTGCTCCTTGTCTTCGGTGAAGCTCTTGGCCGCGTGCCCGTAGAAGATCGGCCCGCCGAACGCCACGCTCTTCTCGGTGTTGCCGTCCGCGCGGATGGTCTGGTGCCGGCCGGTCATCACGAACTCGAACTTCTCCGTGCCCGGCTCGCCGAACAGGGCGATGCTCTGGGCCGTGCCGAACGCCTTCCCGCCGTTGTCCTGCTCCAGTTGCTTGATGAACCGCTTGTGCCAGTCCTGGTTCACCAGCCCCTTGAAGATGTCGGCCACGATGCCCCGCTGGTCCTTCGTGAAGAACTCGCTGTTCAGGGTGTGCTTGGTGATCTGCCAGTTGTTGCTCACGAAGCTCCGCAGCAGGCCGCGGTCTTTGTCCTTGTGGTCCCAGGCGAAGCAGACGTCCTTCTTCTGCGCGTCGGTGAAGGTGTCGTACAGCGCCTTCACGGCGGTCTCGGCGGCCGACTTGGCGGTCGGCCCGGCGACGGTCTCTTTGGCCGTGGCGAACAGCGGGAAGGTGGTGGCAGCGGCGGCGGCGGCCGCGGCGGACCGGAGGAACTGGCGACGATCGGCGGTCATGGCGATCCCTCGGAGGAAGAGTCGGGCCGATGGAGCATAAGGGAGGACGCATGAAGGGGCAAGGAACAACAATGAGAACCCAGGGTGTCGCTCGCTTCGCTCGCTCAACCCTGGGCTGGGCGAACAACCCCTTCGGGGTTGACTCAGTGTCCGACCCCAACGGGGTCGTTCTCTCAGCCCAGGGTTGAGGTGAGAAGCACCGACACCCTGGGACGTTGCACCGCATTCAACCCTTCCGCCTATATTGGCCCCACCACGCCGAGGACAATTCAATGCGTCCGCTCGCGATCCTCCTGCTGCTCCCGCTCGTCGCCATCGCCCAACCGCCCGACTTCCCCGCCCCCAAGACCTTCCCGCCCGACGACGCCACGCTGACGAAGATCAAGGACAAGACGGCAGAACTGAAGAAGGCGACGGAGAAGATCGCTAACCCCGACGTGCTGGTGTACCTGAAGGCGGCCGAGTGGATCGTGAAGCACGGCGAGTGGTTCACGGAGAAGTCGGCAGCGCAAACGGTGGCGGTGCTGGACGCGGGGTTGGAACGGGCGAAGAACGCCGAGAAAAAGCCGTGGCGGGACTTGCGGGGCAAGGCGATCATCCGCGGGTATAAGTCGAAGGTGGATGGCTCGGTTCAGCCTTTCTCCGTTCGCTATCCGGACGACTTCGATCCGAAGAAAAAGTATCGGCTCGATGTGGTGCTGCACGGCCGCGATGCGACCCTCACCGAAGTGAAGTTCATCGCGGGCAAGGAAACGGCGAAGGCGGGAAAGAAGCTCGACCACTTTGAGGTCGAGGTGTACGGGCGGGGGAACAACGCCTACCGCTGGGCGGGCGAACGGGACGTATTCGAGGCGATTGAAGCGGTGAAGGACACCCAGGCGGTGGACGAGAAGCAAATCGTCCTCCGCGGGTTCAGCATGGGTGGTGCGGGCACCTGGCACCTGGGGTTGCACCACCCGTTCACGTTCGCCGTCATGGGGCCGGGGGCGGGGTTCAGCACCACGCGGGAGTACATCGGCGAGAAGAAGTTCGGTCCGCAGCCGGACTACATCGAGAAATGCCTGCACATCTACGACGCGGTGGACTACGCCGAGACCTGTTTCAACATTCCCGTCGTGGCATACAGCGGGGAGAAGGACAAGCAAAAGCTGGCGGCCGACCTGATCGAGGCGAAATTGAAGGACTTCAAGGAGCCGCACAGCTTCACGCACGTCATCGCCCCCGGCCTGGAACACAGCCAGCCGGCCGACTGGCAGGCGAAACTGGAAGTGGAATACCAGAAACACCTCAACACGCCGCGCCGCGTGCCCGAAGATCACTTCCGGTTCGTGACGTATACCACCCGCTACCTGTCGCCGGACACCCGCCCGTGGGTGTCCGTTCGTGGGTTGGACGAGCACTACAAGCGGGCGGTGGTGGACGTACGGTACGACCGGGCCAAAGACGCGCTGACCATCAAGACGGAGAACGCGCGGGTGCTGCGGCTCGACTCGCCCGGCGACACATTTCCGGCGGTGGAGATCGACGGCCAGAAGCCGAAGCTGGCATCCGCTGACGCCGACAATTTCCTCGCCCGATCCCTGCGCAAAGTGGACGGCAAGTGGGAGGCCCTGCAATCGGACGAGTGGGAGAAGCGACGGGAGACCAAGCCGGAAAAGGTCCGCGGGTTGCAAGGGCCGATCGATGACGCGTTCCTGGACGAGTTCCACGTCCGCTCGCCGATCAAGCCGGCATGGTTCGAGGCGACTGGTGCGTTCGTGACCGCACGGTATTTGGAGTTCGACCGCAACTGGGAGAAGCATTTCCGCGGCAAGCTGCCGGGGAACAACCCGTTCGCCCCCGGCCAGGGGCACGAGGTGCTGTTCGGCGATCCGGGGAGCAACGAGGCCATCGCCGAGGTGCTGCCCAAGTTGCCGATCACTTGGACGAAAGACAAGCTGGTGGTGAACGGCAAGGAGTACGACCCGAAGGCGCACGTGCCGACGCTCATCTACCCGCACCCGAAGCGAGTCGGAAAGTACGTCGTCATCAACAGTGGACACACGTTCCGCGAGGCGGACCTGAAGGGCACGAACGCGCTGCTCTACCCGCGGCTGGGCGACTGGGCGGTGCTCAAGGCGAAGCCGACGAAAGAAGACCCGGCCGGGTTCGAAGTGATCGACGCCGGCCTGTTCGACGAGAACTGGCAGTTCCCGAAGAAGAAGTAGGGTGGCCGACTCTCTCCGAGAGTCGGTTCGGATGCCGCTCTCGGAGAGAGCGGCCCACCCTATCAGAACACCTCCTCGATCACCCGCCCGCTTGGCACCAGCCCCATGCCGGTGATCTGCTCGCTCGTCAGTCCCACCGCATTGAACACGGTGGCGCACAGGTCCGCCGGACTCAACGGGGTGTCGGCCGGGTTCTCGGCGTGCTTATCGCTCGTACCAATCACCCGCCCGCCCTTCACCCCGCCGCCGGCCAGGATCGCCGAGTAGCAGCCGGGGTGGTGTTCGCGGCCGGCCTTGTCGTTGATCTTCGGCGTGCGGCCGAACTCGCCCACCGCCAGCACCAGTGTCGTCTTCAACAGCCCGCGTTCGTCCAGGTCCTTCAGGAATGCCGAGAGCGTGTTGTCGAGCCACGCGGCGTGCCGGTCCTGCATGATCTGGAAGTTGCGGTAGTGGTGGTCCCACCCGCCGTCGCCGCTGTCCTCTTCCGCTTCCACATGGTCGCTCCAGTTCACTTGCACGAACGGCACGCCCGCCTCCACCAGCCGGCGGGCGAGCAGGCAGCTCTGCCCGAACCGCGTCTTGCCGTACCGCCGCACCGTCTTGTCGTCTTCCTGGCTCAAGTCGAATGCGGTGCGTGACGCGGGTGACGTGAGCACGTCCATCGCCCGCCGGCGGTAGCTGTCCATCGGGGTGGAATCCGTCCGCTTCTCCGCCCCGTCGAGCGCTGCCTGCAGGGCCAGCCGGTCGGTCAACCGCTCCGGGGTGAGTTCGGCCGGCAGTTGCAGGGCGGGCACCTTCGTCCCGCTCGCTGGGTCGTACTCCAACCGCATCGGGTCGTACATCGCGCCGAGTTTGCCGCCGCCCTCGCCGATGATCGGCTTCTTCCCCTGGTGCAGTTTGCCGCCCACCACGAGGAACGGCGGCAGGTCGGCGTCGCGGCCGCTCATGCTCTTGGCCACCACCGACCCCATCGCCGGTTGCGGGGTGCCGGCGAGCGGCTTGCCGTCCAAGCCGGTGCCGCCGGCGGCGCTGCCGGTCAGCCCGATGGTGCCGGCCACCCCGTGGTCGTTCGAGAGCGTCCGCAGGGTTCGTAGCACGGAGAACGTGTCGGACGTCCCGGCCAGCTTGGGGAACAACTCGCAGAACCGCACCCCGGTCAGCCGGGTGGGGATGGTGGCGAACGGCCCGCGGAACTCGATCGGTGCGTTCGGCTTCGGGTCGAAGGTGTCGAGTTGGCTCGGCCCGCCCCACAGCCAGACCAGCACGACGGACTTCGCCGAGCCGGTGACTTTGCCGTCAGACTTGTCCTTCGCCTTCAGGAAGTTCGCCAAACTCAGGCCGAGGACGGACGACCCGCCTGCTTGCAGGAACGCCCGCCGGTGGACCGAGTGGCAGGTGCGTTGCGTGTGCCGACCGAGGAACAACATGGGAAAGGCTACCGGGGGAGGTGCCGCCATTATCGGCGGAGCGGCCCGGCGGTGGTAGAGAGAAGTGCGGGCAGGTTCGGGCGAGCGGCGGCCGTGAGGCCGCTGTTTCCGCGATGAACAGCGGCCTCACGGCCGCCGCTCGCCAGGACTCACTCACTTCGCGTCCAGTTCGGCCTTGATCGCCTCCGTCACCTCTTTCGCGTCCGGGGCGGTCCGCGGGCTGAACCGGGCGGCCACTTCGCCCTTCTTGTTGATCAGGAACTTCTCGAAGTTCCAGGTGATCTCGCCGGCGAACTTCGGGTTCGTCTCCTTATCGGTCAGGAACTTGTACAGCGGGGTGATGCCGTCGCCCTTCACCACCACCTTGCTCATCATCGGGAACGTCACGTTGTACTTGGTGGAGCAGAACTTCTTGATCTCCTCGTTCGTGCCCGGCTCCTGCTTGAGGAACTCGTTGGCCGGCACGCCGATCACCACCAGCCCGTCCTTGCCGTGCGCCTCGTGCAGCTTCTGGAGGGCTTCGTACTGCGAGGTCAGGCCGCACTTGCTGGCCACGTTCACCAGCAGCACCACTTTGCCCTTGTACTGGCTCAGGTCGTGCTCTTTGCCGTCGATGTCGGTCAGTTTGTAGTCCAGCGGGCCGCTCACTTTCTTGTCCTCTTTCTTGTCCGCGGCGCAGCCGAACGCGGCCACCGCCGCCGTCGCCACCGCCGCCAGCACGAAACGGGTCATCGTCGTCATCTCCGGGTGAGAGAACACGACCGCAATTGGTAGCCGGTCGCTACACGGGCAGACCACACCGGGCGGCCGTTTATTCAATAGGGTGGCCCGCTCTCGCCGAGAGCGGGAAGTAGCGTCACGGCGCGAGCCGCTCTTTCAACCACCCGCTTGCCGTGCGGCGGAAGCGGATGCGGTCGTGCAGGCGGCTCGTCCGCCCCTGCCAGAACTCGACCAACTCGGGCAGCACGCGGTAGCCGCCCCAGTGCGGCGGGCGGGGCGGGTCGTCGCCGGCGTACTGGTCCGCGACCGCGGCTTGCAGTCGCTCCAGGTGTTCGCGGTCGGGAATGATCTGGCTTTGCGGACTGGCCCACGCCCCCAACCGGCTGCCGAGCGGCCGCACGCGGAAGTAGTCGTCGGACTCCTGCGGGGTGACGACCTCGGCGATCCCTTCGACCCGCACTTGACGTTCGAGACCGGCCCACAGGAAGGCCATGGCCACGTGCGGGTTGGCGGCCATCTCGCCGGCCTTGCGGCTGTGGTAGTTGGTGAAGAAGGTGAACCCGCGGGCGTCGAGGTGCTTGAGCAACACGACGCGGGCGGACGGGTGGCCGTCCGGGGTGGCGGTGGCAAGGGTGAAGGCGTTCGGTTCGGGCAGACCGGCCGAGAGTGCGGCGTCGAACCAGGTGCGGAACAGAGCGAACGGGTCGTCACCGGCGTCGGCCTCGGACAGCCCGGCCAGGGTGTAATCACGGCGGAGGTCGGCGAGCGAGGGCATGGGTATGATGCGAGTGCGGGGTGCGTTACAGTAGTTTCCTATCGTAAGCCCGAATCCGTGCGAGAAGCGAAACGTGAACCCGAAAGATGCACCGAGGCAATCTGAAGTTGAGCCGATTCCCGACACCTCCGGGATTGCGGATGGGCCGTTTCTTGAGGAGCGTCCCATCATCCTTACGCCCGAAGACCAGCGGTTCTTCTTCGACGCGCTGATGTCCCCACCGAATCCGAAGCCCGCGCTCCGAAAGCTCATGCGCGGCACCGACGCGACCGAAACCTAGCGGTCGAGAGTGCCACCTTGTCGTGGCGGGGGGGGGGGGGGCCGGCGGGG
>JANNQE010000578.1:0-8464 GCA_031441625.1 Planctomycetia bacterium | reverse complement strand
GTTCGGGGTGGAGTTGCTGACTGACGAAGCACGAGGGAAGGTGGCCGCGAACCCGGCCATCCGCTGGCTGACGGAATCGGAGATCGAGCAGCTTCGAGCAAGGGACGGGAGGGCGGTGTCCGAGCAGGTGCGGACGGTGCTGCGGCTGTGCGGGGTGATATGAACCGCGACCGAGGAAGTGCTGTACGGCCGGCACCACTTCCTCTCGCTCGTCTCGTTTGAGTTCCACCACAAAGACCCGACTGGCCCCGGCTCACCCCGACGCCAAGCAAACTCACCACTGGCACGATGCGTGAGGGAGGATCGCCCATGTCCGCTTCGCCCGACGGTTCGCCGCCCGACCCGGCCCCCGACCCCGCCGGTGGTGGCAAGTCTCCGCCACCCCCACCCCCGCCGCCGGTCGAGTTCACCGGCGGGACGGAGGAGTTCGCTTCCGACGACTTGCGGAATGAACTGCGGGCGGTGTTCGCCGCCGTCGCCCCCGGCCGGCGGGTGGAGGCGATCACCGTCAGCCGGTCGTTCACCGGGTACTCGGCCGACCTCACCCGGCGGGCGGTGTTCGGCGTCGAGGTGCGGTTCGCCGACGGGTTCGAGACGCACATCGTCAAACTCGGCACCGCCGCCGAGGTGCGGCCGGACTACGACGGGTGGCACGCCTGCACCGCCGGCCGGCAGGTGGCCAGCCGCATCTTCGCCCCGGTGCGGCTGGTGGACGCGCTCCCCATCCCCGGCCGGAGCGCGGTGCTCTACCAGGACGCGTACACCCTGTTCGGCCGCACCGCCGCCAACGACCGCCCGGAGTCGCTCGAACAGGTGGCCCGGTGGGCGGTGCGGGACGCCAGCCCGGACCCGCTGTCCGTCGAGCGGGCCGTCGCCCACATCTACACCGACCTCGGCCGGTGGTTCTACCGCACCCCGGCGGCGAACGCGGAGCAAGCCGCCGGCTTCTACCGCGCCCGCCTGGGGGTGGGGGCGGGTGAGGCCGGCAAGCGGGTGCTGGACCGCTGGCAGGACGACGGGCGGGTGACCCTGCGGCGGGACGCGGTGTGGGTGCTGTGCGTCCGCGACCGCCCCGAAGCCGACCACTTCGCCGCCGCCCGCTACCTCGACCCGGTGGAGTACGTGCGGTGGGCGCTGGACGACCCGGCCCGGCTGCCGGAAACGCTCGTCGGCCCCGCCCACGGCGACTTGCACGCCCGCAACGTGCTGCTCGGCGTCCGCCGCGGCGAGGCCGAATACCCGGCGGTGTTCGACTACGGCGAGATGCGGCCCACGAACGTGCTGGCGTGGGACTTCGCCAAGCTGGAAGGGGAACTCACCCGCGTGCTGTTGCCCCCGCTCCTGGACGACCCGGCGGTGCTGGACCGGCTGGCCGGCGAGAGCGGGCTACGGCCGAAGGCCAGCGGCGGCTCGCCCACCCCGGCCGGGCAGCGGGCCGACCGGCTGCGGGCGTTCCTCCGCTTCCACGAGCTGCTGGACGCCCAGACCGTCCCGATCACCGAACGCGCCCAGGCCGAACTGCTCCGCCCGCCGCCCGCCCCGCCGCCCGCCCCGCCGCGGCTGGCCCGGCTGCTGGCGGTGCTGCTCCGTATCCGCAAGGAGGCGGCGATTGCCCTCGGCTTCGACCGCCCCGGCCGGCAGGGGAGGTGGCGGGACGAATACCTGTTCGCGGCGGCAGTGGTCGGGCTGCTGAACGCGAAGACGAGTTGGGACTACTCGGAGCAGGAACGCGAGTGCGCGCTGGTGGGGGCGGGGGCGGCGGTGGCGCGGATGGGGTCGGTGCCGGGGGTGCTGGCGGCGGGGGCGGCGGCGGGGGCGGCCGACGGCCCGTTCCCCAGCTACCGGGTGCCACTGGCGGTCGCCCACGCCCTGTGGACGGGCAAGCGGTTCGCCGCGGCGGCGGCGTTCGCCGAGCGGGTGGTGATCGAGCCGCCGACCGGCCCGCTGCTGGTGATCCGCCCGGCCGCCCGGCACGCGGTGCCGCTGATCGCGGAGGCGATGCTGGCGGTCCTCGAGCGCGGGGAGGCGGTGCGGCCGGTGGAACACCTGCTCGACCGCGACCTGCGGCCGCTCGCCCGGCAGTTCGGAGACTACGAAACGCTCGCCCGGCTGGGCAAGCTGTTCAAGGAGACCGGCGACCGGCGGTGGGAGGAGTCCGGCCTGCCGTTCGCCCAGTTCCGCCGCACCCCCGGCTGGCAGATGTACCTGAAGGCGAAGGGGGTGTACGCTGAGGCGTACGCTGCCACCGGCGACTACTAGGTCGGGGTGAACGCCGCCACCCTCGCCCTCCTCACCCACGAGCCGGCGGAGGCGGCGGAGATCGCCGGGCGGGTGGCGGAGGCGTGCGCCGCCATCCAGGCCCCGCAGGACGAGCGGTACTGGCTGTTCGCCACCGAGGGGGAGGCGGCGTTGGTCCGCGGCCGCCCGCACGCCGACGGGGTGCCGGACGCGGTCGATTACTACCGCGACGCGCTGGCCGAACTCGCGCCCGATCAGGGGGGCATGGCGAACAGCTCGTACAAGCAGTTGTGCCGGGTGTGGAAGGCGCTGGGCGACGCCGGCGACGAGCGGGTCGGCCCGCTCCTGTGGCTGTTCGAGACGCACCCGGTCGCCCGCCCGTCGCTCACCCCGAATTACCTCGGTCGGATCATCCCCGCCGCCACCTGAAACCTTTTGCCGTTCGTTCCCGCGTGGCGTACACCCACTCCGACAGCGAACCGCAAACATTCCACTCGCACCCCGGAGGCCGCCATGAGTCCGGCCGTGTTCGCCGTGCTCGGCGTCGCACTGATCCACGCCCCGCACGCCGCCGACTGGCCGCACTGGCGGGGGGCGCTGCGCGACGGGCACACGGCGATGGC
The DNA here is from genome assembly GCA_031441625.1 of Planctomycetia bacterium. Classification (GTDB taxonomy): domain Bacteria; phylum Planctomycetota; class Planctomycetia; order Gemmatales; family Gemmataceae; genus JALHQU01. The sequence continues at coordinate 5,603 of JANNQE010000578.1, read as the reverse complement.
GTCCGGGTGGACGAGTGGCGACTGGCTGCCCGAAGCCCCGGCGTGGACGGCCGACGTGGGTGCGGGCACCGGCGGGCCGCTGGTCCACAAGGGCAGGGTGTACGCGGTCGGCTGGGCGGACAAGAAGGACACCCTCCGCTGCCTCGACTTGAAAACCGGCAAGGAGGAGTGGGCGAAGTCCGCCCCCGGCCCGTTCTACAGCCGGCACCACCTGGGCGACGAGCACTTCTACGGCGAGCCGCACGCCACCCCCGAAATCGACCCGACCGCCGACCGCCTGTACATCCTCGGTATCGACGGCGACCTGCGGTGCTGGGACCTGGCCGCCGCTGGCAAGCTGGTGTGGGAGGTGAACCTGACCGACACCTACACGGTGAACCAGAAGCCGAAGATCACCCCCGTCTTCCACCGCGACTACGGGTACACCAGCAGCCCGCTGGTGTGGGGCGACTGGGTGATCGCGGAGGTGGGGGCCACCAAGCACGGCACCTACATCGCGTTCGACAAAGCCGCCGGCAAGCAGGCGTGGGCGTCGGACCTGAAGGACGAGGGCGGGAACGCCGGCGGCCTCACCCCGATGCGGGTGGGGGAGGTGCCGTGCCTCGTCGGGTTCACCATGCGGAACGTGGCGGTGGTGCGGCTTGACGGGGCGAACGCCGGCAAGACACTCGCCACGCAGAAGTGGATCACCGAGGGCGGGTGCAACATCCCCACCCCGGTCGCGGTAGGCGGGTCGGTGCTGGTCACGTCCGGGTACGACCATTACGCCATCGCCCGGTTCGACGTGACCGACAAGGGGATGACGGAGGTGTGGCGGAAGAAGCAGTCGTCGAAGGTCTGTTCGCCGGTGGTGTCGGGCGGGAGCGTGTACTACTCGTGGCACAAGGTCCACTGCCTGGACTGGGACACCGGCGACGCCCGGTGGTCCGGCGGGGTGTACGGCGAGGCCGGGTCGTGCATCCTGACGGCCGACGAGCGGCTGGTGGTGTACGGCGGCCAGGGGAAGGTGGGGCTGATCGAGGGGGCCGGGCGGTCGCCCAAGAAGTACCAGGAGTTGGCCGTGCGGGACCGGCTGTTCAAGGCCACCGCCTGGCCGCACGTGGCGGTGGCGGCCGGGCGGCTGCTCTGCCGCGACAAGGACGGCCACCTCGTCTGATTCCCGCTGCCCGGATCGGACAAGTGAGCAATGCGGGGCTGGCAAGACACGAGATTTACCGGGATTCCGGGCGACATTCCCAGATGGCATTAATATACTGAATTCGGTAACGAAAAGAATAACACCGACCCTCCGCCGGAGTTCGCCCGATGTCCGAGCCGACGACCCAACACGTGGCGGTGGCCGTGATCACCGACCCGCACGACCGCATCCTGGTGGTGTGGCACGAGGCGTGGGGGTCCTTCACCCTACCCCTCACCAAGCTCCGGCCCCGTCCGCACGGGGCAGAGTCGGCCGACGACGCCGCCCTCCGTGCCGGCGCGGATGCCCTGGGGGTGCCCGTCCGCCCGGCCGACGCCCTGCCCGACGACACCCGCGAGTGGCTGCTGTCCGGTCGCACCGGGGTGTCCAAGAACTACCACTTCCACCTGCGGCGGGTGGACGCGCACCCGGCGTTCGCCGACCGGCTGAACGTCCGCGTCCCGCACTTCTGGGCGTCCCCGTACTCCCTGTTGGACGCCACCGAGTTCCAACCGCTCTCGCCCACCGTGCCGCCGCTGGTGGCCCGCTGCCTGGGGGCGTTCGACCTGCCGCAACGCACCGTCTACACCACCACTCTTGTTCTCACCCGCACCGCCCTGGCCGGGCACACCGAGTTCCTCCTGCGGTGGAATCCGCACTGGGAGCGGTGGGCGTTCCCGGCCGGCCCGCGGGAGTCCGACGACGCCCGACCGCCGGCCGAGCGGGTCGCGGCAGTGGCCGCCGAAGACTTAGGGCCGGACGCGGCGTTCCTGAAATGGTCGGTCCACGCGGACGAAGTGACGCTAGACGGGATGGCATCCGGGGGGAAGAAGGCGAAAGGGGTGCCCACCCGCTACCACCACGAGGTGGCGACGGCGGGGTGGGGCGGCGGGGTGTTCCGCTCGACGGAGCCGCTGCACTGGGCGACGGCGGACGAGTTGATCCAGCACCGCACCGGCGGGGTGCCGCAACTCACCGGCGCGCCCGCCGGCCGGTCCGGGCCGGTGTCCCCCACCGCCGCGCGGATCGCCGACGCGCTGGGGGTGCTCGACCACGGCCGCGGGTACGACGACGACATCCGCGGGGTAATTGCGGACTGGTGAGCGGTGAAGTGTTCGCCCTCACACACAACCGGGCCGCGGCTCGAGTAGGCCGATTCAACCTGGAGGCACCCCCGATGAACACCTATACCCCCGCTCCGTTAGATACGTCCAGGGTTTCGCTGCCGGCGGCGGTGGAAGACCTGATGGAGCGGTTGGCCGAGAACACGCACGAGGTGTGGGCGGCCGGCCGCGTCGCCGCCGGCTGGACCTACGGGCCGGAGCGGAACGACAAGCTCAAGACGCACCCCGGCCTGGTGCCGTATGCCGACCTGAGCGAAGCCGAGAAGGACTACGACCGGGCCACCGCCCGCGAGACGCTCAAGGCCATCCTGACCCTCGGCTACTCGATACAATCGTGACCGTGCGACTGATTTCCCCAGCCCCGTCGAGGTCACGGCCATGGCCGCGGACGCCGCCGAGGTGTTCTTGAGCTACGCGAGCAAGGACGCGGCCACCGCCGACGCGGTGGTGGCCGCGCTCGCGTCCGTCGGCGTGCGGGTGTGGCGGGACAAGACGCACATCGTCGGCGGGCAGAAGTACAAGGCGAGCATCGTCGGCGGGCTGCGGGCGGCGAAGGTGGTGCTGCTGTTGTGTTCGCCGCACTCGCTGGCGTCCGAGAACGTGGCCGCCGAGTTGAACATGGCGTGGGACGACTTCGACAAGAAGCCGGTGCTGCAACTCTGGCTGGTGGACCGGGCCGGCTGCCCCATTCCCGACGAACTGCTGATGACCCTCAGCCTGTCGCGGCAGTACCTCCGCTACCACGGTCGAGCCGAAGGCGAATGGCTGCCCGACGTACTGGCGGCACTCAGCACGTTCGGGGTGAGTTCGCGGGTAGCGGTAGTTGTACCTCGGCCCGCCGAGCTCTACTTCCGCGGCGGTCCCACCCACAACCTGCCGAAGCAGGAGTGCCATGCTGGGGAGAAAGTTGGCATTGGAGTCAAAGAAGAGGAAACGAGCCCGGAGGAGCGGAAGCAACTCGTGAATCGGGTCCAGTCGCGGCGAGCCGAGTCGGTCGGCGAGCTGTGGCGGGAGTACGTCACGCTGGTACCGGCTGACCGCCGCCCGTACTACGAAGCGATAGCCGAGCGGGTGGCGAAGCAGTCGTCCGACCCGCGGTTCAACATCGTGCTGATCGGTCCTCTTGGGTTGCAGTTACCCCTGGTGAATCGGCTGATCGGGTGCAGCCTCGACCTGCCGTCCACCGCCACTCTCCCCCCGCAAGGACTAATTGTTCGGGGTGGGAAGCGGGTGTTCGCCAGTGTGCGGTTCGCTGACCGTAGCCTCGTCGGGCCTCCGCCGAAGGATTGGCCGGAGGGTGTGCAGCGGATGTACGCCACCAGACCGGAGGGGATACGCCCCAACCTAGAGGTCTCACCCGATCAACTTGCCACCCTGTTCGTGGATCTTCCAGCGGACAGTTCCTCGCCGATCGACGTGGCTTCGCTCATCACCCCTTCCGGGTTCTTGCAAGAAGGAATGAGCATCACGCTCACCGTCAACCCGGACGCAAGCGAGGCGTACCGTGAGGTACTCGACTACGCGGATGCTGCGGTATTCACAGCGGACGCCACCGAAGGGCTGCGTCCCCGTGATCTGACCTTCCTCACCCGCGAGGTCAAGGGGCGAGGTCTCAGCCCCTGCCGGGTGGCGCTATTCGTTGACACCCCGGTTGACCGGCCCCGCGCCCCGGCTGTTGGCCTCGACACGCTCACCCGCGTGTACCACCTCACCGGGAGGAATAACGACCTGCCGCGGCTTTCCGCCGACCTCCGCCTCGACGCGGCCGACCGGGTTAACGTGAAGTGTCGCAACGCCGTCACCTTGCTGCTGATCGACGCCGAGAAACTGTTGGGCCCGAAGCCTAAACCCGCAGTGAAGGCAGTCATCGATGCCGCCCGCGAGATGCTGGCCGAGCTTCCGCCCGTCGCCGGGGGCGTCGAATGACTACCCCGCTGGTCGCCCGCCGGCTGCACGGCCTGCACAAGCCGCCACTGCCGCGGTCGCTCCGCCCGCCGCACCCCCGCCGGGCCGAGCTTCGCGCCGCCGCCGGCATCGAAGACCACCTCGCCGCCGCCGAGAAGTTGCTCGCCGCCCACGCCCCCGACCGCACGCACCTGCCGGAGGTGTACGCCCTGCTGGACCGCATCCGCGAGCACGACCGCGAGCCGCGGCTGTTCCTCGGCGTGGTCGGCGAGTTCAGCAGCGGCAAGAGTACGCTGCTCAACGCGCTACTCCGCGACGACCTGTTGCGGACGGACATCGTGCAGGGCACCACCGCCGCCCCCACCGTGCTGGGGTACGGGGCGGAGTTGGCGGTGAGCGTTCGCTGGCGGTCGGCCGATCCGGGGGTGCGGGTGGCCCGGCCGGTGGCCGACGCCCTGGCCGACCGCGACCAGTTGCGGGAGATGATCCGCCGGCACGCGGCGGTGGAAGAGGTGGCGGTGCGGGTGGCCCAGGTGGACGTGTTCCACCCCGCCGACTGCCTCCGCGACGGGCTGGTGATCGTGGACCTGCCCGGCACCAACTCCGAGAACCGCCGGCACACGGGCGTGACGGCGGCGGCGCTGGCCGAGTTCTGCGACGCCGCCGTGGTGGTCATCCCGGCCGACGCCGCCGGCAGCGAATCCCTGTGGCGGTTCCTGACCGAGAACATCGAGGCCGACGTGCTGCGGCGGTCGGTGTTCGTGCTGAACAAGATCGACCTGATCCGCCGCCCGGCCGACCGCGAGCGGCTGGTGGAGAACGTGAAAACCCGCCTCGCCGCCCACCTGGGGGTGGACAGCCCGCGGGTGGTGCCGGCCGCCCCGGAGCGGGTACTCGAAGCCGACGGCATCCTGCCCACCGACGACCCGCCGGAGGTACTCGACCAGTGGCGGTCCGCCTTCCGCCACGCCGAGGCGGTGCTGTGGGCCACCCTCGGCGAGCAGAAGGTGCTGCTGCAAGTGGAGCGGCTGGTGCGGCTGCTCGACCACGTGTTCCACCGGCTGACGGGCGAGCTGCACCGCCGCGACGCCGAGTACGCCGAGCGGCACGCGGCGGTGGAGCGGGGGCTGGCCGAGATGCCCGACCTGCCGGGGTTCGTGGCCGACGGGCGGGAGCGGCACTGCCAGGAGTTCCGCGACGCCTTGCCGGAGGTGGTGCGGCGGTTCGGCGAGGAGGTGAACGCGATTCGGGAGGAGTGTGAAGTTCCCCAGGGATCGTGGACAGTGGGAAAGCGGTGTATCCTCAACTGACCCGGAGACCCACCGATGACCAAAGTGCGTGGCCAGTACCCGCCGGAGTTCAAGCTCCGCGCGGTGGCGATGATGACCGACCAGGGG
>JANNQE010000577.1:0-2456 GCA_031441625.1 Planctomycetia bacterium | reverse complement strand
CCCAGGGCGCAAGCCCTGGGAATCCTCACACCAGGAGCGCGACATGACCCGACTCAGGACGGCGGTACTGACGATACTCCTGCTCGCGGCCCCGCCGGCCGTGGCGTGGCACGACAGCGGGCACATGGCCCTCACCCTCATCGCCTACCGCCAACTGGACGACGGGCAGCGGAAGAAGGTGCAGGACATCCTGGCCGAACACCCGCACTTCAAGGAGTTCCTGAGTGCCGACAAGCCGGACGACGCCGACAAGGGCGAGTGGGTGGTGATGCGGGCGTCGGTGTGGGCGGACTGGGTGCGGAAGAATCACACTGCCGAGTTTCACCGGGCCACACACCACTACGTGAACCTGCCGGTGAAGCGCACCGACGGCGCGACCGACGACCAACTGAAGGCCATCGCCGACACCGCCGAGGGTTTGAAAGAGCCGGACAAGGGCGGGGCGCTCCTGGTCGAGTTCCCCAAGCGTGTGAAGGAGGTCGGCTCGGCCGAGAAGGCGGCGGACCGGGCGGTGGCCCTGTGCTGGGTGCTGCACATGGGCGGCGACATCCACCAGCCGCTGCACGCCGCCACCCTGCTGACGAAGGACTCGACGAAGGGCGACCGCGGGGGCAACCAGTCGTTCGTCTTGTGGAAGGGGAAGGCGACGAACCTGCACGCCATGTGGGACGCCGGCCTGGGGTGGGACGACGACAAGGGCACCGCCACGGCCTACGGGTTCGCCGACCTCATCGCGCGGGACTTCAGCAAGCGGCACCCGACCACCGACGACGAGCGGAAGGTGACGACGGTGGAGGACTGGGCGAAGGAGAGCCAGGCGCTGGCCGACAAGCACGTGTACGCGCTCGACGGCAAGGCGGTGGACGTCACCTTCGACTTCGGCTTCCCGACGACGGTGAAGGCGGAAGGGGTAAGGAAGCTGCCGGACGGGTACGAGAAGAACGGGCGGCAGGTGGCCGAGAAGCGGCTGGCACTCGCCGGCGTGCGGCTGGGGGATGTGATCGCAGAAGCGGTGAAGTGAAGACCGGCGAGCCGGGAGCGTGAGCGACCGGAGCCGCGGAGCGGCGGCAGACGTTAGCCAGGGGTGACGGAGCACCGGAGGTGCGACGAAACCCCTGGAACTGGTGGGCACAAATGACCAAGCCCCGGAGGGGCGACAGAACCGATGTCTGTCGCCCCTCCGGGGCTTGCCTTTTTTCGCCAACCGTTCCAGGGGTTCCGCTCGCTGACGCTCGCTCCACCCCTGGCAAACGTCTGCCGCCGCTCCGCGGCTCAGACCCGAACCACCGCGGTGCCCGCCACTCACCCCTCTTTCGCCTTCTCGTCCCACGTGTCCAGTAGCCCGCTGATGTTCTTGAACCCGAAATCGACGTTCGCCAGCTCGTTGCCCAGTTCCACCGCGCGGGCGTAGTCGCCGGCGTCGGCCGCGCCGGTGGCCAACTGGAACAGCACTTCCTTCCTCGCCGGTTCGTCGTTCGCGGCGGTCAGCAGGGCGAGCGCCTCCTCGAAGTTGCGTTGCGCCAGCTTCCAGTTGTTCCGCTTGCGAAAGCAGACGCCCAGCAGCATGGCCGCGTGCCCCTTCAGCTTCTCGTCGCGGCGGGCCTGTTGCAGTTCGGTGATCGCCTCGTCCAGCTTGTCCATCTTCATCAGCCGCTTGCCCAACTCGATGCGGTGCACCACGTCGTTCGGGAAGCGGTCCACCTTCACCCGCAGGATCTCGGCTTCTCGCGTGTAAATCTCCTTCTTCAGCTTGCCCCGCAGGTCGGTCAGTTCGGCGGCGGTCGGGCCGTCGTCGTCCGGGTCGTCCTCGCCCCGCGCCTTCACCGCCTTCAGCTTGGCGTCGGCCTCGTCGTAGTTCGCCCGCAGGGGCAGCAGGTCGAGTTCGAGCAGTTCGAGTTGCAGGCTGAAGTGCTGGCCGGTCGGCCCCAGCCCCTGTTGCAATGCCGCCCGCGCGCGGTCGAGTTGGTTGTGCCGGCGGTACAGGTTGGCCAGTTGCACGTACAGCGCCGGCTCGGTCGGCTCGGCCTCGATCCGCTTCTGCACGCCCGACGCCTCGCGGCCCAGGCGGTCGTGCTTCTCCACCGCCGCCGCCTCGATCCGCGCCACCACCGGCGACTCCTTCGACCCGCTGATGGCGTCCTCGTACCCGCCGCGGGCGATCGTCTCGGACGCCGCCAGGTTCTTCGCCTTGCTCGCCGCCTCCAGGTCTCGCGGGTCGGACTCCTGCACCAGCTGCCACAGGCCGATGGCCTTCTGGAAGTCGCCCCGCTTCTCGAACAGGCGGGCGAGCGCGCGGTTCAGCGTCGGGTCCTTCGGGTACTTCTGCCGCGCCTGGTCGAGCGAGAACACGGCCAGGTCGGACAGGCCGAGCGCCTCGAACGCCTCCGCCATGTCCATCTGGGTGCCCATGTCCCACGGGTTGCGGGTGAGCACGTCCTCCCCGCACTCGAGCACCC
>JANNQE010000576.1:0-9660 GCA_031441625.1 Planctomycetia bacterium | reverse complement strand
GTTCCGCTCGGCGTACACCTGCGTCACGTCCGCCCGGGCGTGCCCGAGCAGTACCTGGGCGGCTTCCAAACCGTGTTCCTTGCGGACGACCGTGGCGAACAGGTGCCGCAACTGGTTCGGGTGCCAGCGGTGCGCCTTCCGCCACGCCCCCACTTCCTTCTTCTGCTCGGCGGTCAGCCGGCCCCACCACGCCGCTTCCGTCTCGTCCTCCCGGCGGGCGAGCGGGGCGGGCAGGGGGAACGCCCGGTCGCACGCTCGGACGACGGCGTGCCCGTAGCTGCTCGCCGTGTACGCCGCAGCCGGTGCCCGCTCCGGGTTCGCCTTCCGCTTGTCGGCATTCCGGGTCATGTGCGACGGGAACCGCGGGGTCTTGCGGCCCGCCCCCCGCCCGGCGTGGAATTCGGCCACCGCCACCGCCGGGCAGAACAGGTGCGCGGTCGGGTCGGTCGGCTGGAAGGCCCGCAACAGCACCTGGGCCTTCGGGCCGACGGCGATGGTGCGGGTCTTCCCCCGCCACGCCGTCTTGTGGTGCGGCGGGCGGTACACCCACACCGCCCCGGACGTGTCCAGGTCGCACCACCGCAGGGCACACGCCTCCCCCGGCCGACAGCCGGTCCACCGCTGGAACTCGACCAGCCCGCGGACGTGTCGGTTGAGGAAGGGCAGGGTGGCGTCCACCACCGCATTCGACACCGCCTCGATCGGCTTCGACTCCCGCACCGGCGACCGCCCCTTCAGCAACCCCTGCACGGTGCCCAGTGCCTGGGGCACGCCAACGGGGATCAGTTGCTCGCTGGCCGCCCATTTGAAGATCCGCCGCACCCGCCCGACCCGCTGGTTGATGAGCGACCGGCACCAGCCGACCGCGACGAACTTCTGCCGCAGTACCTTGAGCGCCAGAGGGCCGAACTCGGCGGCCGGGGTGGTGCCGTACAGTTCGCGCACGTACCGGCAGATGAGGCGGTACTCGTCCACCTCATGCGTCAGGCTGCCGTCCGCCCTGCGGTAGTGCCGCTCGGCGTGGTCCAGGTGGGCGAGCAGCACCTCGTTCACACTGATGGTGCTCGGGGCGGTCTGGCAGCCTGGGATTGGGGACGTGGCCAGTTCGAGGTGCAGTTTGGCGAAGGCGGTGCGGGATTCGGGCGAGTCGAACGGGCCGGGGAGGAGCTTCTGCTGCCGGACGCCGAGGGCGTCGGTCCAGACGGCCCGGCCGCGGCCGGACTGTTTGTGTGGCAGGTACGACGGGGTGGATTTGCGGCGGTGGCTCACTTTGCGGTTCCTCGCCGCGAACTGTGGAAGGATTCCACAGTTCGCCCGGTTTGGAAGCCGCTCCCGGAGGGTCCGGGGTTAAGCGTAAAACGCTTCGGCTGAAAGGCTTTTCGTCGAGTGGGCAGTCCCGGGGACCTAGCGATTTTCAGAAGCGACCGCGCGACCCGCGAAACGCACCAGATTCCCAGGGTTTTTAGCAGAATACACAGTTCCTGAGGCATTGCAAGGCGGCTGATGCAGTGCGTGAATACCCCTGGAATCTCGGCACTGCCGCGAACAATCGCGGCGCAACCGCGGCGCGCCGTCACCAAGTGAATCAGTCACCATCACTGCCCCTTCACCGCACGATGACCTTCACCGTCACGGGGTGAATGTCCGCGAGAGGGACGATCAACTCCGCGTGGATGCCGCTCATCCCGGATGCCCCCCGCGTTTCCGACCGACTCACTTCGCCACCTTCAGCAGCACGCTCTTGGCGGCGTGTTCGCTGTTCTTCCGCTCGCTGCGGGACAACACCACGATGGGCGTCTCCGTCGGCTGCACCCACGGCTCGCAGGAGATGACGACCTCGCGCTCGGTCTGGCCGGGCAGAACGAGGATGCCGCTCAGCCCGATGTTCAGCACCTTCACCCCGTGCGGCAGCCCCCGCACGTCCAGCGGCACCCGCCCTTTGAAGTCGCCGAGCCGCTCGATCGTCACCGTCAGTTTCGTCTCGCCGCCCGGCTTCAGGGTGACTTCGCTCAGGTTGGTCGTGGTCACCAGGTCGCCGGGGTCGCGCACCGTGGGTGTGCCACCGGCGGCCTCGCGGGTGACGGGCTTGTCGGCTATCGTCGCGGTGCCGACGGCCTTGAACGGCCCGGCCTTCTCGGCTTTCGCGTCGGTGGCGAACAGCGTCACGGTCGCCGAGGTCTGCTCGGCCTCGATGACGGTCGCCGGGGCGGTGAACGGCGCGGCCAGCCCGTCGAATGTCACGCGGATCGGCCCCCGGAACCCGTCGACCCGCTTGGCCGTCACGGTCAGCGGGAGGCCGCCGTTCCGCCACACGGCCGGGTTCATCGGCGACACGCCGAGGGTGAAGTCCGGCTTCGGCGGGCGAACCGTGAGGCGGTAGCCGTAGTTCGGCCCGCCGGCTCCGCGAGCGTCGGCCACCTTCACCTGATAGGTGCCGTCGGCCGGGGCCTCGAACTCCAGCATCGAGTCCGACCCGAACCCCTCGCCGCCGTCGTCGTTGCGGTAAGCCAACGGGAACACCGGCAGGCCGTTCGGCGGGAACGTGCTGCCGGGCGGGTGGATCTCCACCTTGTACATCGGCGTGTTCATGGCGTGGTGCGTCGGCGTGGTGCCAAGGAACCCGGCCCGCTTGCCGCCGGCCTGGACGAACTGGCAGTCGTCGTCCGGGTTCTTCGGCAGCGCCTTGATGCGGACCAACTCGGTATCGACTTGCAGGTAGTCGTTCGTCCGCAACTCGTTCCACGCCTCCAGCCGGATGCTGGGCGCGTCGGCGTTGTGGTCGCGGAACGTCACATACGTCTGGGCCACGCTCCGCAGCACCGCACGCGGCAGCGGCTTGCCGTTCGCGTCCTGGATTTCGATGGCCGAATCGAGCGGCGAGCCGAGCCGGCCGGCGTGGACCTCGACGACGAACTTCTGGCCCTTCGTCGCCTTGAACCGCACCACCTGCGAATCGCCGGGTTTGGCGAGGGTGCCGTCGGCCGTGCCGGGCACGAGGATGTCCGCCCCGTCGTTGGTGGCCACCGCCGACGGGAACTCGCCGACGACCACCGACGCCATACCGAGCGGGGTTTCCCCTTTCACTTGCGGCAGCGGCACCGGAACCCGGCTGCCGACTTCGGCCGTCATCGGCACCGTAAGCTTCACCGCCCGGCCCGTCGGCTCGCCCAGGTTCACCCCGTCGATGTGGACGGTCGCCGACGTGCCCCGCTGCACGCCGAGCGGGCGGACGCCGGTGACGACGGGCACGTCCCCCACGTTCAGTGTGTAGTCGAACCCCGGCCCGCCGCGGAACTCCTTGTCCGCCACGCCGACCGCGTACACACCGGCCTTCGGGGCGACGAACCCGATCAGCCCGTTGCCGGACTCGGCGATCACCTTGCCGTCGGCGTCGGAGATGGTCAGCACGGCGTCGAGCTTCTTCGGGTCGGCCGGTTGAAGCTGGATGCCGACCTGCTGCCCGGCGGTGGCGTCGAAGCGGAAGTAGTCTACGTCGCCGGCCCGGTCGATGGCCCCCAGCACGGTCACGGGCAGCGCCACCTTCGCCGCGGTGCGGGCGGAGTCGCTGGCGGCCGGCTCCGCGATCGCCGGGAATCTCGTCGTGGCCTTCGGCTTCTCCTTCGCCGGCAGCGGGGTGAACGCGACCTTCCCGGTCGCCGGATCGACGAGTTGCAGCACGCCGTCGAACCGCCCGACCGCCAGTTGCTTGCCGTCGGGTCGGAGCGCGGCGGACAGGATCGTTTCCGGTTGCGCCGGCAGCGTGGCCTTCTCGGTCAACTTCGACACGTCCCACGACTTCACCACCTTGTCATCCCCGACACTGAACAGCGTCTGGCTGTCGGCGGTGAACAGTAGCTTCGTCACGGCGGCCTGGTGCGCGAACGCGGCGTGCGTCAGCGTCCCGCCCTCCGCGTCGGCCTTCCACGTCCGGATGCTCTTGTCCACCCCGCCGGCCGCGAGATGCTTGCCGTCGGCCGACCACGCCACCGCGTAAACCCAGTCGGTGCTGTCGCCGAGGGTGTACAGCCGCTTGCCGGTCGCCGTGTCCCACACCTTCACGGCACGATCGGCGGCACCCGTTGCCAGTAGCTTGCCGTCCGGACTGAAGGCGACTGCGTACACGGAATCGCTGTGGTCGGTCAGCGTGTGGGTCGGTCGGTCCTTGTCCAGCGGCCACACCTTGACGATGCGGTCGTAGCTGCCGGTGGCGAGCGCGTTCCCGTCGGCGCTGAACGCGAGGGCGTGGATGGAGTCCTTGTGCGCGTCCGCGTCCAGGAACGGCTTGGCCGGCGGCTTGCGGGGATCGTCGATGAGGTACAGTCGCAGCTTGCCAACCTTGCCGGGTTCGCCGCTGGCCACCGCCAGGACGCCGACCTTCGACACGGCGAGTGCCGTGACGCGCTGCGTCTGGCCGGGCAGTTCGGCGACCACTTCGCCGGTGGCGGGGTCGATCAGGTGGACGACGCCCCGCGTGCCGGCGGCCAGCCACTTGCCGTCGGGCGAGTACGCCACGGCGGTGACGGCCGGCGGCGCGGCCGCGGCGAGTGCGGGGAGGAGCAGCGCGAGGGGGGAAAGGCGCATGGGTGTTCTGCTTGTCCGCCAGGGGAGAGGGGAACCAGAATCAGTGGTTGAACAAAAACTCCTTCCCGGTGAGCACCGCCCAAATCACATCCTCGATGGCTTCCTTCCGGGCCGTCGGGCCCTCCTTGCCGGCGTCGGCCAGGGCGGCGAGGAACTTCTCCCGTTCGTCGGCCGTGGCCGGGCGGGCGAGTGCGGCGGCGAACAGCGTGTCGATCACCTGCCCGTCGGTCAACTTCTCCCACTTGACCACCACCGAGGTCTTGTCCCGCAGTTTCTCGTTCAGCGATTTGCCGTTGTTCAGGTGCAGCGCCTGCGAAACGGTCGCCTCCTTCGTCACCTCGCAGGAGCACGTCACGGTCCGCTCGGCCCGCCCGAAGGCGTCCAGGAACTGCGACACCAGTTGCGAGTCCGGCAGTTGCATGGCCCGCGTGCCGGACGGGTAGTGGGCGACGTTCTCCGCCCCGCCGCTGACGCCGACGGTGCGCTGGGTGAACGGCGTCGGCACCCCGCTCAGGTCCGAGTAGGCGTCCAGGATCACCTCCGCCGGCAGCCGCCGGACGAGGTAGTGGGAGTAGAAGCGGTCGTCACTCGCGTTCGCCGGCAGCGCCCTGGACGACCGCTGGTACGTCGCCGAATTCAGGATGGTGCGCATCAGGCGTTTGGTGTCGAACTTGTTGGTCACGAAGTCTCCCACCAGCGCGTCCATCAGTTCGCGGTTGGTCGGAGGGTTCGTCTCCCGCAGGTCGTCCTCGGCTTCCACCAGACCCCGACCGAGGAAGTTCTTCCAGACGCGGTTCACCACCGCCGGGGCGAAGAACGGGTTCTTGGCGTCGGTCAGCCAGTCGGCGAAATATGCGCGGCGGTCGGTCGGGCTGTCGGCCGGCAGCGGCTTGCCGTCGAGCGGGGTGGCGGGCATCGGCACGCCCCGTCGCAGGTGGAGGGCGTTGCCGGTCGGGGTGCTGACGATGACCACCTCGTCCTTCCGCGTGCCGCTCTTCCGCCCGACCCGGCTGAACAGGTTCGCGGCGGACCAGTACTGGTCCTGCGTCCACCGCTCGAGCGGGTGGTTGTGGCACTTCGCGCACGCCAGGCTGGTGCCCATGAAGGTCACGGCGGTGGACTCCATCGCGTCGGTGGCGTCCTTGTGCAGCACGAAGTAGTTCGCCTCGCCGGTGGTGAGCGTGCCGCCGCTGGCGGTCAGGATGTCGCGGGCGAAGCGGTCCCACGGCTTGTTGTCGGCGACGCTCTCCCGCACCGCCCGGTAGAAGCTCCACGCCGCCGACTGCGGCAGCTTGCGGGTGGACACCAGCATCAGGTCGGACCACTTGTGCGCCCAGTAGTCCACGAACTCCGGGCGGTCCAGCAGTTTGTCGATCAGCTTCGCCCGCTTGTCGGCGGACTTGTCCGCCAGGAACGCGGCCACCTCCTCCGACTTCGGCAGGACGCCGCACGTGTCGAGGAACGCCCGGCGGATGAACTCGGGGTCGGTGGCCTGTGGCGACGGCGGCAGGTTCAGCAGGTGCAGTTTCTTCAGCACCAGTTCGTCGATGAAGTTGACCTTCGGGGCTTTGGCGAACGTGTCGGCGTCCACGGCGTTCGGGAACGGCACGGTCACGGTCGCCGTCACCACCTTGAACCCGAAGAGGGCGGACACGGCCGACTCGCCGTGCCCGATGACGCTGACCACGCCGCCCTCGTCCACCGTCGCCACCGGCTCCTCGCTGCTGGTGAACTTCGCCCACTTGGTCACGTCCTCGGTGCTGCCGTCGGTGAAGGTCGCACGGACGACGAGTGTCCGCTTCTCGCCCGGCTTCGCCAGTGACAGCGGCGGGAAGATGTCGAGTTTGGCGACCGCCGTGTCCGTCGGCTTCGGGCCGGGCGCGCCGGCGGCGATCCACTCGCGCAACAGGGCGTAGGTGTCGGACTCGGCGTCGAACCGCCGCCCGCCGCCGTGGGGCAGCACACGGGCCGCCTTCCGCAGCATCAAACTGGCGTCCGGCTCCTGGCCGTCCACCCGTCGACCGACCGCCTGCCGGGTGAGGGCGAAGTGGTCCGCCTCCGGGTCGTACCCCCGCAGGGACAACTTCAGTCCGCCCTTGCCGGCCAGCGCGCCGTGGCACGCGCCGGAGTTGCACCCCGTCCGCGTCAGCACCGCCTGAACGTGCCGGATGAACGACCGGTCGGCCGGCTTGTCGAACCCGGTGACGACGACTTTCGTCGATGCCGTTCGGCCGCCCGCCGTGGCGGTCACGGTGGTCTCACCGTTGCCCGCCGCGCGGACGGTCCCGCCCGCGTCCACGGTGGCCACCTTCGGGTTTGCCGACGCGAATGTGGCCTCGGCGGTGTGATCGGCCGTCGCGCGGCCGGCGGTCTCGCCGACCACCAGCACCCGCTGTTCGCCGCGGGGGCCGGTCAGCGTGACCGCCGACGGCGTGACGGCCAGCGTGTCGGCGAACGCCGGGAGCGGGACTAGCAGGAGGAGCGGGAGTGCGTATTTCATTGGGAGAGTGTCGGGTGAGAAGTGCCTGCCAAAGTACTCCGCACCCGCCGGGTGCGGTTCGGATCGACCGCACCCGGCGGGTGCGGAGTACTTTCAGGACGGGTCAGAGCAGTTCCTTGATCGGTTTCACCGCGTAGTCCACGGCGGGGATCGGCCGCCCTTGCGGGCCGGGCAGTTCCTTATGCGGGTCGAGGCCGAGAGCCTCGTAAATCGTCGCCGTCACTTCCGCCGGCGCGATCGGGCGGGTCTTCGGCGCGAAGGCGTGCTCGTCCGACTCGCCGACCACCGTTCCGCCCTTGATCGGGCCGCCGCCGATGAGCATCGACCAGACGCCGGGGTGGTGGTCCCGCCCGCCGGCCGGGTTGATCTTCGGCGTGCGGCCGAACTCGCCCGTCGCCACCACCATCGTCGTCTTCAACAGGCCGGACTGCGTCAGGTCGTCCATGAGGGCCGCGAACGCGCGGTCGAAGTTCGGGGCCACCTGCTTGGCCATCTCGTCGATGTCGGTGAACGGCCGCGACCCGTGAATGTCCCACGTCACCTCGTCGAACACCGTCTCGAACATGTTCACGGTGACGAACCGCACCCCGGCCTCGATCAGCCGGCGGGCCATCAGGCACGACATGCCGAACCGCGTCTTGCCGTACTTCTCCTTCGTCTTCTCGGTCTCCTTTGACAGGTCGAACGCCTCGCGGGCCTTCGGGCTGGACATCAGCTTGTAGGCCATCGCGAAGTTGTCGTCGAGTTGCTTGGCCGCGGCACTCTGCTCGAACGTGCCGACGGCCCCGTCCACCGCGTCCCGCAACTTCTGCCGCCGCTCCGCCCGGCTCGGCGTGATGTACTCCGGCGGCAGCAGGTCCGGCACCTTGAAGTCCGGCACTGACGGGTCGGCCCCGAGGACGAACGGGTCGTGCGACTTGCCCAGGTAGCCGGCCGCGTGGCCGTGCGGCAGGTTCCCGCCGGTCTTCCCAATGGGCCGGGGCAGCAGCACATGCGCGGGCATCTCACCGCGCCCGCCCTTCAAGAAGCTGACCACCGACCCGGCCGACGGGTGCTCGATGCCGCCGGTGAAGATGCGGCCGGTCTGCATCACCTGGTGGCCGACGTCGTGCACCGCCGTGCCGGCGTAGTAGACCGACCGGATGACGCTGAAACTCTTCGCGTGCTCGCTCGCCTTCGGCAGGATTTCGGACAGCTTCACGCCGTCCGCCTTGCTGGGGATCGGCTTGAACGGCCCCCGCACCTCGGCCGGCGCGTCCGGCTTCGGGTCGAACGTGTCGAGCTGGCTCGGGGCGCCGACGAGGAACAGGAAGATGCAGTTCACGTCGGCATCTTTCTTCGCGTCGGCGGCGCGGGCCTTCGACGCGAACAGCCCCGGCAGGGTCAGGCCGAGCGACGGGATGGCCCCGGCGTACAGGAAGTCGCGGCGGCTCATCCCGTCGCAGAAGCGGACGGATCGCGGGGCGTCGAGGCGGAGCATGAGGGCCAACCTGGGGAGAGTGAGAAGCCTATGCTACGTCGGGCGAACGGCGACGGGGTTCGGGCTGCGTCGGTGGAACCGACCCATTACAGTGGTATCATCTCGCCGGCTCCGAGTGTCATCGAGCGTTCCCAGAGGACTGCTTCTGGTCAGGTCTGTGCCGGTTTCGGACCATTTTCGGTTCGCTCTCGAACCCGGTCAAGCACCTTCTTTCGTTCCGTGACGCGATTTGGGCTCTGCTCGGTGACCCGAAACCGTTCGGATCACCCAACGCCCCGCCCCAAGCCCGATCCGATTTCCCGAAACCGCTGGACCGACGTGCCACCCCCCACAGGCGACATCGCCTGAGCCACATTCCCGTCCGTCACCCGAATGTCGCCGACATCTCCGTAACCTGCGAGGTGGGTAAGGTGCCCTCGGGGTACGACACGTAACTGTCAACGCCGGCCGAGGCGTGGCTCTTCCTCGGAGTTGGTGCAACGGGTATCGCTCCGCTCGATCCGGTTCACTGGGCCACTCAGCCGCGGTGGAGCACCCTTGCCCGGAGCAGGTCGAACTTGGCACGCCCGAAACCTGCTCGTTTGAGCTGCTTCAGCCGGTTCACCGCACCCTCGACCAGTCCCTTGGTCCAGGCTAAAGTGAGACCCGCCCGCACCGCCGCCTCGTCCCCCCGCAGGCCTGCCGCGAACGCTCGCTGCGTCGGGTCGGGATCGCTAGGCCCGGTTCAGCCACCCGTCCAGGCGTGCCCCATTCCGTTGTCGCACCACCGGGGGGGGTAATGTTCAGCCCTAACGGAGTGTCGCCGGTGATCGCAGGAATAGCGGGTGCCCCAGAACCACTCGCGGGATGCGAGGGCGGGACATCCTGACGGCGGTCCAGCATCAGATCCGTGTAAGAGTCACTGTTCGGCCGGCGTTGACAACCTGGAACCTGCGAGCTTCCCCGGAGTGTGCCTGGTGTCAGGCGAGGATGTCCTTGACCACGGTCCCATGCACGTCGGTGAGGCGGAAGTCGCGGCCGGCGTAGCGGTAGGTCAGCTTCTCGTGGTCGAACCCGAGCAGGTGGAGCATGGTGGCGTGCAGGTCATGCACGTGCACCG
>JANNQE010000575.1:0-10640 GCA_031441625.1 Planctomycetia bacterium | reverse complement strand
TGGGCGCGGGAGTTGGGCTATCTCGACATCTGGCACCAAGTCGTCGCAAAGGCGGACGCCCCGGATTCACCGCCCGGTCCGGGGGTGCCGTGACACCCGCCGACGCCACCTGCTGGACGCTCATTCACGCCGCAGCGGGTGGCGACGCGGACGCCCGCGCCGCCTTCGCCCGGCTGTACGCCCCCGTCGCCCGCGGCTACTTCGCCGTGCGGTGGAAGGGGCGGCCACTCCTGTCGGCCGCTGACGACGCCGTTCAAGACGTGTTCGTCGAGTGCTTCAAACCGAACGGCCTGCTGGTGAAGGTGAACGACAGCCCACCCGACGGCTTCCGCCCGTTCTTCCACGGCGTGCTGCGAAACGTCGCCCGCCGGCACGAGGAGAAGCGAACGGGGGTGCCCTTCCCCGCCGACCCGCCGGGCGACGACACCAGCCTGGGGCAGGCGTTCGACAAGGCATGGGCGAAGTCGATGCTCCGCGAGGCGGCGCGAGTGCAGGCGGAAGTGGCGGCGGGGAACGAGCGTGCGACGCGGAGGGTGGAGTTGCTGCGGCTGCGGTTCCAGGAGGGGTTGCCGATCCGCGACATCGCGGTGCGGTGGCACGCCGACGCGGCGAAACTGCACCACGAGTACGCCACCGCCCGCGACGAGTTCCGGGCGGCACTTGAGCGGGTGATGGCGTTCCACATGCCGACCGCGGCAGGCGAACAGGTGGACGCGGCCTGCCGGGAGTTGCTCCAGTCGCTCGGGTGATCGGGCACATTCGCCGTAAGTGCTTGGCCGGCATGGGACGTTCTACGTTTGGGAAATGGTTCTACGGAGGGGTGGGGGGAGGTGGAATGAACCATCCGCCCGTAGCCCACCCTCCCCCCGGCGGGTAGTCTGACGGGATGCACATCGTGCCATTCGCCTCGTTCGCCTTGCCGCTCGTCGCCGCCGCCGCCGCCGCCGCCGCGGTCGGGCTGCCGATCCTCATCCACATGCTCAGCCGGCAGCGGTTCCAAGTGGTGCCGTGGGCGGCCGTGCGGTTCCTCGTCACCGCCCAGAAGAAGCACAAGAAGCGGATCGACCGCTGGCTGCTGCTCCTGCTCCGCGTACTGGCTCTGGTGCTGCCGCTGCTCGGCATGATCGCCGCCACCGACTGGGCCGAACCGGTGTGGCAGACCATTCGCCCCGGTCAGGCCCAGCTCGCCGCCAACGCCCCCCGCACGCACCACGTGCTGGTAATGGACTGCTCGCTCAGCATGACGGCCGACGAGACCGGCGGCACGCGGTTCACCAAAGCCGTCGGCCAGCTCGAAGACATGGTGCGGAACGCCAACCCCGGCGACGGGTTCACGCTCGTCAGCATGGCCGGCGGGGCGCAGGCCGTCGTGCCCGGCCCGTCGAGCGACGTGGAGAAGGTGGCGCTCGAAGTCCGCAACCTGAAGCCGACGCATGGCACCGCCGATTACGCATCGGCGCTCACGCTCGTTGCCGACACGCTCGCCCGCTCACCGCGGAACTACCCCCGCCGGCAAGTGACGGTGTTCACCGACCTGCAACGCTCGGCGTGGAGTCCGACGCTGCCCAAAGCCGACAGCCCGCCGCCCGACTACTGGCCCCGCATCCTGCCGCGGGCGGACGTGGCGGTGGTGAACGTCGCCGCCGACGACACCGACAACCTGACCGTGGCGGGCGTGGCCCTGGCCGACCCGCTGCCGCTGGTCGATCAGCCGACCGCCGTGCTGGTGCAGGTGCAGAACTTCGGCAAGGTGAGCCGGCAGTCGGTGCGGGTGGAGATGAGCGTGCTGCGGCCGGGGGCCGCCGACAACGCCGCGCCGGTGCCGGTCAGTTCGCAGGTGATCGACGTGGTGGAGAGCGGCAGGCAGGCGAGCGTGGCGTTCGTGCTGGACGGGGCGAACCGCTTCCGCGACCCCGGCCCGCACCTGATTCAGGTAAAACTGACCGACGCCGACGGCATGCAGGCCGACGACACCCGCTCGCTCGCGTTCGAGGTGCGGGAGGGGCTGCCGTGCCTGCTGGTGAACGGCAAGCCGAGTACCGACCCGTTTCAGCGGGCGAGTGAGTACCTGCAAACGGCGCTCGACCCGCCGAAGGGGAAAGGAGGCTTCGCCAACCCGGCCAAGCCGCGGACGGTGAGCCTGAACGAGTTCAACGACCCGGCGTTCTCCGACCTGTCGGCGGTGGACTGCGTGTACCTGTGCGACGTGCCGGGCGTGACGGCGGCGCAGGTGGCGAGGCTGGAAGCCCATTTGAAGCGGGGCGGCGGAGTGATCATCGGCCTGGGGCCGAACGCGGTGGCGAACCGTGACAGGTACAACGAGCTGCTGTACGCCGACGGCACCGGCATCATGCCGGGCAAGATTCTCGGGGCGAAGGCGGCGACCGACGACGAGGGCTTCCGCCTCGCGGCCGACGAGAAGGCGTACACCCTCGACCCGCTCGCCGCCTTCCGCACCGACAACGCCCGCGGCGGCCTCATCACCGTGCCGTTCAAACAGTACGCGCACCTGGACGCCCCGCCCGACGGCCGCGCGCGGCGCATCCTGTCGTTCGTGCCGGCCAAACCGCCGGTGTTCAAACCCGGTGAACAGCCGAGCAAGCCGGACGCGGCGGTGGTGGAGATGCCGCGGCACCGCGGGCGGGTGCTGGTGTACACGAGCACGTTCAACCGCGACTGGACCGACTGGCCGGTGCTGCCCAGTTACCTGCCGATGATGCACGAGCTGCTGCGGTACGCGGCCACCAACCCCGACCGGCACACGGCGCGGGCGAGCGAGCCGCTCGAAGAGTTCTTCCCCGTCACCTCCGTCGGGCTGAAGGCGACGGTATACGCCCCCGACGGTGCCGTCACCGACGTGTTCATCGCGGCCGGCGACGAGTCCGGGGTGGCCCGCTTCCCCGATACGCTGCTGTCCGGCCTGTACCGCATGGTCGGGCCGGACAAGAAGACGCACCTGTTCGCCGTGAACGTGCCCGACAGCACGCCCGGCGGCGGGAGCGAGTCCGACCTCGTTCGCATCAACCCGCGGAGCCTGACCGACCTCGGCCCGAACGTGCAAGTGATCACAGACCCGGCCGAGGTGCAAGTGACCACCTCCGACGGCGGCCCGCCGGTGCTCGTGCCCCGCAAGTGGGGCGGCACCATCGCCCGCTGGTTCCTCATGCTCGCGCTGGTCGCGTGGCTGGTCGAACTTTGGTACGGCTGGAAGATCGGCCCGGCGCGATCCGGCGCGATTGGGGCGAAGAGTGAGAAGACCTCCGGCGGGGTCCGGCGAATCCTGTGGAACGTCGTCGGGTCGATCCCCCTGCTGCTCGCCGGTGGGCTATTGTTCACCATCGGGCACGAGTGGTGGACGGGCCACCCGTTCGGCTTCCTGCCAGACTCGTTGCGGAACGCCGTGGCCGGGTGGCTGAACATGCCGACCGCCGGGCCGGGCGAGGGAACCCGGTGGTGGCTGGAAGGCACCGCCGGCGGCGGGTTCGCCCGCCCGCCGAAGGACGCCGGCGCCATCGGCGGCGCGCTGCACTACGTCGATCAAGCGGTGGCGAACCGCTGGGTGCAACTCGGCGCGGTCGGCCTGTCGGTGCTGGCGGTGGTGCTGCTGTACGTGCTCGAAAGCAGGGCCACCGACCGCCGCCGGCGGGTGATCCTTCCCGCGTTGCTGCGGATCGCCGCGGTGCTGCTGCTCGGGCTGGTCGCGCTCCCACAACTGAAGGTGGTGTTCGTCCAGGAGAGTTGGCCGGACGTGGTGCTGCTACTCGACACCTCGGCCAGCATGTCCACGAAGGACCGCTTCCAGGACCCGGCGGTGCGGGCGAAGGCGGACGAACTGCTGGCGAGTACCAACCTGCCCGAAGGCGACCGCCTGCGGCTGGCGCAGGCGCTGCTCACCCGCAAGGACGGCGAGTGGCTGAACACCCTGCTGACGAAACGGCAGGTGCGGCTGCACATCTACACGATGGCCGATCAGGCGCGGCTGGTGGCCGAGTTGAACGAAACGGGCGACGTGAAGTCCGGCCGCGACGCCATTTCCGCCGCCGTCGCCGACGGCGAGACGAGCCGCCTGGGGGACGCGATTCAGGGCGTGTTGAAGTCGTTCCGCGGCGGGTCGCTGTCGGCCATCGTCGCGTTCACCGACGGGGTGGTGACGAGCGGCGACGACCTCACCCGCGCCGGCCGCGAGGCGGCACGGTCGAACGTGCCCCTTTACCTCGTGGGTTTGGGCGAGAGCTACGACCCGCCGGACCTCGTGCTGTCTGATTTGAAAGCCGACGACGTGGTGCTGAAGGGCGACCAACTGGTGTTCGAGGCCCGGTTGACGGCCAAAGGGCCGAACCCGCCGACGGCCGTGCCGGTGGTGCTGTACGAGCGGCAGGGGGAGAGGCGGGTCGAGCGGATGCGGCAGACGGTGAACGTCGACCCGAACGGCAAGCCGGTGCCGGTGCGGCTGGTTCACATCCCGGAGGAAGTCGGCGAGAAGACGTTCGTCATCGAGGTGCCCGTTCAGCCCGGCGAGGGCGAGACGCTGAACAACCGCATGGAGCGGGTGGTCCTCGTCAGCGACTCGAAGCGGCTGAAGGTGCTCATGCTCGACGGCCAGCCGCGGTACGAGTACCGCTTCGTGAAGTCGCTGCTGGAGCGCGAGACGGAAGAGTTGAAGACCTCGCGGGCGGTCGAACTCGACGTGCTGCTGCTCGACGCGAGCAACGGGCACTGGACCTCGGACAAGAGCGGCGAGCGGCTCCGCGGGGCGACGCCGACGAAGACGCAGTTGTTCGAGTACGACGTGGTCATCTTCGGCGACGTGGACCCGGCGCAGGTGCCGAAGGCCAACCAGTTCTTCAACGACCTGGCCGAGTTCGTGAAGGCGAAGGGCGGCGGGCTGCTGTTCGTCGCCGGCGAGCACGCCACCCCGCACAAGCTGTTCGACACCCCGCTCGGCGAGCTGCTGCCGATCACGCAGACCGAGGCTGCGGCCAAGACCCCGCCGCCGCCCACGCCCATCGACACCCCGCTCGCCGACGGCTACCTGCCCAAGCTCACCCCGCTCGGCCGCACGCACCCGCTGTTCAAGTTCGTGCCCGACGAGGGCGAGAACGCCAAGATCTGGGACGGATTGAAGCCGTTCTACTGGGCGAGCGGCGGCTACCGCAAGAAGCCGTCGGCCGAGGTGCTGGCCGTCCACCCGACGCGGTTGCCCGAAGCGGGTGACGGCGGGGCCAACCACCCCATCGTACTGCAACACTTCGCCGGCAGCGGGCGGGTGGTGTTCTTCGCGTTCGACGAAACTTGGCGGTGGCGGTGGCGGAGCAGCGAGGAGCGGTTCAACCACTTCTGGACGCAGGCCGTCCGCACCGCCGCCCGCAGTCGTGTCACGCGGATCGAGTTGAAGACGGACAAGCAGACGGCCTACCGGCGGAACGAGCCGATCCGCCTGACCGTGCGGTTCCCCGACGACCAGAAGCCGCCGGAGGCGAACACGGCGGTGAAGGTACAAGTGGCCCGCAAGCCGATCCTGCTGCCCGGCCGGGCGAACCCCATCGGCGACAGCGAGACGCGAACGGTCACGTTGAGTGCGGTCCGCGACCCGAAGGCCGGCGACGCCCCGACGCGGGTGTTCGAGACGCTGCTGCCCCGCACGCCGGAAGGGGAGTACGTGTTCACGCTGGTCGAGGGGTCGCCGACCACGCCGGCCAACCGCCCGCGGGCCGAGGCGCGGGTGCTGCCGCCGCCGGGCGAGCGCGATCGCCTGGAGATGGACCGCGGCGAACTGACCCGCGCCGCCGCCGAGAGCCGCGGCAAGTTCTACACGCTCGCCGACGCCGACCAGGTGATCGACGACCTGCCCGAGGCCGAGCGGGTGCCGCTGAACGACCCGACGCCCCTGCTGCAAGTGTGGAGCCACGTGCTGCTCTACATGCTCATCGCCGCCCTGCTCGGCTGCGAGTGGTGGGTACGACGAAGGGAAAGGTTGGTATGATGGTGGCGATCCCGATTCCCCAGGCGAAGCACATGCCGACGATGAAAGACCTGGGCATCGACACACTCAGCGTGGACGACCGGTTGGCGCTCGCGGCGGAATTGATCGAGAGCGTGGAGGCCGAGGCGGAATCGGCCCCGCTCACCCCCGCACAGACGGACGAACTCAGCCGCCGGTTGGCCGACAGCATCGCCAACCCGGGCGCCGTCACCCCGTGGGACGAGGTGTACGCGCGGGCGATGGCGAGGGCCAAGCGGTGAGTTTGACCCGCGACACATGACTCGCTCACTTCCCCCCCGCCCTCCCCCGTCGCACCCACCGCCACACGAGAGCCGCACCCAGCGCCGCGGACACGCCCGCCGCCATCCAGCGGATCCAGCCGGGCACGTACACCACCGTGCCGTTGAACGTGATGAACGCCATGAGCCCGTGGACGGTCCACCCCGCCCACTTCGGCCGCCCGGCATAGCCCGCCGGCCACAGCACCCACCACGCGGCATCGGCCAGCCACACCAGTGTGAACAGGTACGAGACGTAAATGCCGGGGCCGAAGCCGGAGGTCCTCGTCACGTGGTCGAAGGCGTTCGCGTGCCGCCAGCGGTGGGCGAAATGGAAGGCCACCACGAAGTGAATCAGGAACATCGACACCCCGAGCGCCCAACTCCACCGTGCCACGCGGAACCGCGTCGCCCGCGCCTGCCACTCGCTCACCGTCGCCGGAATCATCAGCCCGACCGCCCCCGCCCACAGCGCGAACGACACCCACGCCGTGCTCAGGATCGCCGGGTGTCGCACGTCCGGGGTGCGGTCGCGCCAGATTTGCCATCCGGCCAGCACCAGCCCGAACACGAACACGCCCGCCGCCAGCCAGCGGAGGCGGAGCTTCGGATCGGCGGCGGGAGTGGTGGCGGATGGGTCGGTCATGTCGGCCGGAGCGGGGTGGCAGATCGTCCGTCAGTGTAGGGAACGGGCGGGTCGTACCGGCTGGGCGTGTGCGGGCGGTTGTCGGTACGGTGCGACAACCCGACCGGGGTGAAACGCGGAGGCGGCGCGCAATTCGTGTCCGGCGGTCGGCCGAAGGTCCGAACTCAGACACTCATCGAGCGACGGAGTGCGCACCACTTCCGCCCCGTCGCCGACACGATTGTCGCCCGCGGGTGTTCCGCCGCCCTCCCCTCGCAACCGGGGCGGCAGCACCCGCGACACCGCACCTGAGACGAGGCACCGGGACATGAGCGACCGACGGGCATCCGGCGTGCGCGCCGACCTGGAGCGGCTCGAGCCGCGCGACAACCCGAGCGGCTGGAGCGGGGAGACGTTCGACCAACTGACCGCCCCGGCCCTCCCAACCGGGTGGACGAACTGGGCGAACGACGGGCAGACGCAGTACATCACCTCCCGCCTGCAGCCGGCCAGTGGGGCGAACGCACTCGCCTCGCTCGGCAGTTCGGCCACGCAGTCGCGGTTCTGGGCACCGTCCGCGTTCGGGGCCGACTTCGGCTCCGGCATCACCGTCCGGTCGAACGGCTCGGCCCGCCTGGAAGTTCTCGCCCGCGGCACCAGTTTGAACACGTCCACGCCGACCTACGTGTCGGCCGTCGTAGCGCCCGGCGGCGGGGTTGAACTGGTTCAGGTGGTGAACGGCGTCCGCACCCGGCTCGGCATCGTCGCCTCGGCGCAGTCGCTGCCGGTGGCCGGTGTGTGGCTGCGTGTGCAACTGAAGCCGACCGGCGACAACGTCGGCGTGTCGGTGCAGCGGGCCGACGACGGCCGCTTCCTCACCACGGCCGGCGGGTGGCAGACGACCGCGGCGGAGGCGCTGCGAGCGACCACCGCCGTCCGCACGGCGAACGGCTCCGTCGGCGTCGGCCGGCTGACCGGCGGCAGCGGCATGGCGTACCTGGACGACTTCGTGCTGCTCACGCCGGCGGAAACGAAGGAGTCGTTCGACACCACGCTGCCGAACCCGCTGCCGGCCAACTGGCGGCAGTGGTCGAGCGACGGCACCCCGCGGGCGGCGGTCGGCACCACGCGGGCGAACAGCCCGACGGCCGCGCTCAGCCTGTCGGGTGGGTCCGCGACTGCGGCACGGGCGTGGTACAACACGCCCGTGGTCGCCGACTCCGCCGTCGATGCCGTCGTGTTCGCCGACACGCTCATCCCGTCGGGCGTGCTCGTCCGCGGGTCGAACCTGAACACCGCCGCGCCGAGCTACTACTCGCTCACCGTCACCCGCGGGCTGACCGTTCAACTGAAACGAGTGGTGAACGGGGTCGAGACGACACTCGCCACGCTGCCGGCTTCGGGGTACGTCAGCAGCCAGTGGGTGAAGCTGACACTTCAGGCGAGCGGCACGCAACTCCGCGGGCTGGTCTACCGCACCGACACGAAGCAGTGGTTGGCGGCCGACGCCAGTTGGCAGGACACGCCCGACGCCGCGTTCGCCGTCACGGACTCCGCGATCAGCGGTGGCGGGTTCGCGGGCGTCGAGCGCGCCCGCTCGGCGTTCGGCACCGTCTGGATCGACGACTTCCAGGTGCGGCCGGTGTCGAACACGTCCGGCCCGCAGGTGGCCATCAGCCCGTCGCAGTCGGGCACCGTGAGCGGGGTGGTGCGGTTCACCGCCACGGCCAC
The DNA here is from genome assembly GCA_031441625.1 of Planctomycetia bacterium. Taxonomy (GTDB): domain Bacteria; phylum Planctomycetota; class Planctomycetia; order Gemmatales; family Gemmataceae; genus JALHQU01. The sequence goes on along the minus strand of JANNQE010000575.1, from coordinate 2,023 downwards.
CCCCGCGAACCAGGTGGCGCGCATCGAGTTCCGGCTCGACGGCGTGCTACGGTCGGTGCAGACCAGTTCCCCCGCCGTGTGGGAGTTGGACTCCGCCAGCGTGACCAACGGGCAGTACACACTGACCGTGCGGGCGGTGGACGGCGACGGGAACAGCGGCACGGCCGAGTACAAGTTCGGCGTGGGCAATGCGGGCGAGAACGAGCGGCCGAACGAGGTGCGGCGGTACTCGCACATCCGCCTCGCACAACTCGCCTACGCCGGCAACCCGCTTGGCACCTACGAGAAGCAACTGGCCGCCACCAGCCTGGACCTGATCGTGCCGAACACGCGGTTTCTTGGCGCGCTCGAGACGGCCGCGCCGGACACGCCGAAGGTGATTTACTCGAACGTGTCGAACCTGTACGGCGACCTGCTGACCGACTGGTTCGAGTACGCGGGGGCCAATGGCGCGGACCGTGAGACGGCCTTCTTCCACGTCACGCAACCGACCGCGTTCACCGGGCAGAGTGCCGCCTCGGTGCCCGTGCGGGAGTTCTGGAAGGTGCTCCGCGGGGCGGCCGACGGCTCCGGCACGCTGACCGACCTGACGGCCAACGCCCGCGGCAGCGGCACCGTCGGCACGCAGTTCGGTACGGCCGGGCAGGCGGTTCATCTGGGGTGGACCGACCGCTTCCGCGAGGTGAACGTCACCCTGCAAACGGCGGCGAGCGGGTGGGCCGGGCGGATCGAGTACGTGGCCGAGTTGAACGCCGACGGCTCGCCGAAGGCGTGGAAGACGCTGCCGCTGCTGGGCAACACCACGGCCAACTTCACCAACTCGGGGCAACTGCTGTTCGACCCGCCGTCCGACTGGAAGGCGGCGAAAGTGCGGGGCACCAGCCAGCAACTGTACTACGTCCGCGTCGTCACCACGCAGGGCACGGGGCCGACCGCCCGCACCATCTTCGGCCGCGACTACGTGGCCGCCGCCGGCGGCTCGACTGGCACCATCCCCGCGTTCGACTCCCAGGCGGACAAGAACGGCGACGGCTACTTGACGGACGCCGAGTACGCCTCCCGGCAGAGCGGCACGAACGCGCGGTTCGTTCACGAGTCGCGGTTGTTCTACCCGTACTACGGGCAAATGCGGTTCGTCACCAACCCGGCCGGGGTGGCCGAACAGCGGTGGGCGGCGGACTACCACCAGCGGCTGCTCGCCCAGTTCCCGCAGGCCGACGGCGTGTTCCTGGACAACTCGAACGGCAAGCTGCCGTTCGCCGGCACGCCGGTGAAGGAGTCCACCAGCAGCTTCACGCAAGACCTGGCGGCGGCGGTGGGGGCGGTGCGGCGGGCGCTGCCGGGCAAGTGGGTGGTGGCGAACACGGCCGGCTCGATCGCCGAGGGCGACCCGATCGCCCGCGAGTCCACCGCCGTGCTCGAAGAGTTCCTGCTCCGGCCGAACGATCACAACTGGTCGAACCTGATCGACATCCAGGACCGGGTGAACCGCCGGCTGGCGACCGGGTCGTATGCGATCATCGACACGCACGCGGGCAGCGGCAGCATCGCCACCGAGCGGACCCGCATGGGGTCGCTCGCCTACTACTACCTGCTGGCCGACCCGGACGACACGTTCCTGATGTTCTTCGGCGGGCAAAGCCCGTCGGCCGCGTGGAGTTCGGTGTTCGTGCCGGCGGCCACCCGCGACGTGGGCAAGCCGAAAGGGGCGATGACCACCTTCGCCACCGGCACCGACCCGCAGAACGCTGGCCTGAGCTACAAGGTGTACGGCCGCGAGTACGACAACGCTCTGGTGCTGTTCAAGCCGCGGAGCTACGCCCTGGGCAAGGGCACCGGCACGGCCGACGACGCCACCGCGACGACGCACCAACTGAGCGGGCAGTATCGCCAACTCTACTCCGACGGCTCGCTCGGCCAGGTGGTGACGAGCGTGCGGCTGCGGAACGGCGAAGGCGTGGTGCTGGTGAAGGCGTGATTGGGGTAGGTGCCGCCGGCCTGGCGGCACTCATGTTGTGCCGCC
>JANNQE010000574.1:0-6183 GCA_031441625.1 Planctomycetia bacterium | reverse complement strand
TGGGTCGCCTCGGTGGGCACCAGAACCGCCCCAGTGACGGTATGCCCGGTTGGATGACCCTGTGGCGCGGCTGGACCCAACTCCAGATCATGGTCGCGGTAGCGGCGTTCCAAGCTCTGCCGAGAAGTGGGGGAACTTGAGCGTTGAACCCGTGGGCGTACCTGACCGACGTGTTGACGCAACTGGCCGCCAAACCGGCCGACGTGACCCATCTCCTGCCCGACGCCTGGGCCAAACAGCACCTCCCCGCCGGCCACTGATTTCTCAACTCGCATCGTCCGAACTCAACGCACGCCTACGCCGATTCAATGGGCGCTTACAGTTCAACAGAAGTTGACCTGACTGATCTGCTCCCCGACGTGGACTCGCTCGCGGGCCGGTCCGGCCGCCGTGGCCGGTTGAAGCAGTCCTGTCGAGCCGAGGCGGTCCTCGCCGCGGCCCTGGAACCGGGTGCGAGGTCGCGTCACGAATGACACAGCCTCGCCGCCCCTGCTCAGTCGTCGTTGAGGATCGTGCCGATGCCGTGCCACTTGGCGAACAGCGAATGGTTGCTGTTGCCGAACAGGTCCAGGTAGAAGTACTCGTCGGCCTCCCGCCTGCTGTCCCCCTTGACTTCGATCGTGATCGTCTTCGTCGTCTCGCCGGGTGCGAAGGTCAGCGTGCCGGACTTGGCGATGTAGTCGCCGTCGCCCGTCGTGGCGGTGCCGTTCACGGTGTTGAACGACATCGTCACCGCCTGATCGTAGGCGGCCGAGAGTGTGACCGTGAAGGTGAACAGGGTCGTTTGGCCCTTCCTGCCCTCGGCCTTGGTCAAGTCGCTGATGCTGATGCGCGGCTCGTCGTCGAGGATGGTGCCCGGGTCCTGGCCGTCGGATATGAATCCGATGGTCGCCTGACGCAGGTTGACGACGACCGTCTCATTCGCTTCAGCGAGACGGTCGCCGTTCTCCAAGACCGTTCAATAATCGATGGTCCCCTCGACGGAGACGGCGATCGTTCCGTCGGGCAGCATCTGGCCCGACAGCGTGGCCGAGCCGTCGGCGTCGTCGAAACGGCCGGTGCCGCCCACGTACGTGACCGTCGCGGTGATCCCTCCGAACGGGTCCAGCTGGCCGGTGAAGGTCGCCCAGAGCTCATCGCCGTTGGCCGCGGTGTAGATCGCCCAGGCCTCGATCCCGCCGGTGGGCGAGATGGTGGCGTTACCCACCTCCTCGTAGAGACCCAGGTGAGTCGCGTTGCCCGCACCGACGAAATCGCCGGTCGGGCTGACGAACTGGGCTGTCCCACGCGAGACGTGGGGGCGCTCCTCCGCCTGCGCGGGGGCGGCCAGAGCGAGGACGCCGACGGCCGCAAGCACCAAGGCGAACGGACGACGAGAAAAGAAACGGTTCATCGATTGCTCCTTCGGTCTGCGGTAGAGTAAATGCGACAGCCGTGGGCACGCAGACCGAGCGCCCGGGCGTCGTAGCCAGTGAGGACTTCAGTTGGAAGCCGGGGTTCGCCGGCGGTTGTCACGAATCAGGCTTACCACCCATCCCCGATGCGGCCCGACTTCTCGGTAATTCGATTGCCGAAGGTGCCGTCACCGTCTCCGAGCCAGGTGTGGCTGTAGAAACGAGAGTTCGTAACGCCGCCGCCGCGGATATCCAGGTTGCCGTCGCCGTTGTAATCGCCCACGTTGACACCAGAGATGGGCAGGCTCTTCAGGGCTGTAAGGGTCGCGGACACGGTGTAGGTGCCATCCGGGTTGGCCAGGCTGACGGTGATGGTCGTGGGGCTGGTGACCGCCGCCATGTCCACGAGGCCGTCCTTGTTGAAGTCTCCGTAAGCCACGGCGCTGGGGACATCGCGACCCTCCAGCGATTCGACCGCCAACCGACAAGTACGCGTTTTCATGATCCATCTCCGTTCGGGAGCGGTCTGCGATAGAACGAAAAGACCATCGTCCCGGCGCGCAGACCGTGCGCCGGGTCGTGGCCGTGGCCGGTGAGGATACTGCTTGCAGGCGTGGCCTCACCGGCCGGTTTTGTTTTTGCGATCAAGGGTCACGGAACAATAGGCTTGGGGCGAGATTGCTCCTTGAGGCGATTTTGGAGGTTAATCATTTCTGGTCGCCACCTGGCGGCCTCGTCGGCGTTGCCCATGGCTTCGTAAAGCCGAACTAGCCGCACCACGGCCGCAAGCAGCGCGATCTTCTGACTCGGCATCTTCGCCTCGCGCTCCTTCATCCCCCGATAGCCGTCCACAAGGAACGGCTCGGCGTCCGCGTATTTTTTCTGATCGAACAAGGAGGCGCCGACCAGAGATTTGGTTTCAAAGGTCATCCAGAAATCGGGCGCGGTCTTGGTGCGGATCGTCATGCATTCACGCAGCACTGGCTCCGCCAGGGCAGGCTTGCCCTGCTTGAGTAGATTGCCCCCCAGCGACGCCAGGTGGAAGGCATGAATCGGCGAGTACGGGTCGCCCTGCCTCGAAAAGGCGACCAACTCGCGGTGCAGAGGCTCGGCCAGGGCGGGCTGGCCCAGCCCTTCGTGGCAGTTGATGAGGTATTGGATACTGTCCTGCGTCGTGCGGTCTTGGAGGCCAAGCTTCTTCCGCAGCTTGGGCACTAAATCCGTCAAGATCGGCACCGCGTCCGCCGCTCGCCCGGCGGCCATGTAAGCCAAGGCGAGGTGGTTCAGGCTGTAGAGTGTGCCAACGTAGTCGGGGCCGTATTTGTCCTTTTGGAGCTTGACGATCTCTTCGTGCAGCGGCAGCAGCTTGTCGAACTTTCTGGCTGCCTGGTAGGATGAGGCAAGATTGGACATGCTGCCGAGTGTCATGGGGTTAGCAGCTCCGTATTTGTCCTTGTAGACCTTTACGGTTTCCTCGCGCAGCGCCAGGGCTTCGGCCACTCGCCCGGCGGCTTGGTAGACCCCAGCGCGAGTCTCCGCGTCGGTGAACAATTCGGGATCGTCGGGCTTGCGGCGCTTGGCAACCTCGTCGACCAGCGTCACGGCCTCGGGCACGCGCCCTGCTTCCAGGTACCCCAGGGCAAGGAGTTTCATGCTTCTGAGCGTCTCGACGTGGTCAGGGCCATGCTTGTCCTTCTGGACTTTGAGCATTTCTTCGTAGAGCGGCAATGCGGCAGTCACGCGCCGAACGTCGCGGTAGCACATGGCGAGACTGACCATGCTCTCCATTGTTTCGCGGTGATCGGGACCAAGCTCGGCCTTCCGCGTCTTCACTGCTTTTTCCAGCAGTGGGATCCCCTTTTGGGGAAAGCCCAAACTCCAGTAGCACATGCCGAACGTAGACTGGAGCTTGGCGAGGATCAGCGGGTCGTCAATGGCCTCGACATCCAGCTGCGCCATCACATAGTCCAGCCGTTCCGCAAAGAACACTTTGACGGGCTTGCCCACGGCGTCCGCCCTCGACTGCGCGACGTCGGTGAGAACGGTGCCCAGCATCAGGCTGGCCTTTTCCATTTGAACCAGGCGTGACTGGGCTTGCTCTCGGGCTTTTCGCTCCTTCGCCTCCGCCGTTCGCGCCTTGCCCTCCGCGTTTCGCGCTTCGGTTTCCGCCTTTCTCGCCTCGGTCGCCGCGGTCCGGGCCTTCTGCTCATTGATTTCCGCGACCTGCCGGGCTTGTTCCTTGCCATCGCGTTCATCGAGCGCCCAGACCATGGCCCAGGTCGTGCCGATGAGGCCCGCGAGCAAGGCCACAGCCACCAACGAGACCGCCAGCACCGGCCCCTTGTTCCGCCGCACAAACTTCCGCAGCCGATACCCCGCCGACGGCGGACACGCCTGCACCGGCTCATCGCCCAAGTACCGTTGCACATCGGCGGCGAAGTCCTTGGCCGTCTCGTAGCGGCGGTTGCGGTCCTTCTCCAGGGTCTTCATCACAATCCAGTCCAGCTCGCCGCGGACCAGCTTGGTCAGCTTAGCCGGCTCCGTGTGGCGATTGGCCGAGATCGACGCCAGCGCTTCGCCCGAGTCGCTCAGCCGCGTGCTCGGCTTGGGCGGCTCCTCCTCCTTGATCATGCGGAGAATCTCGGCATACGCGGCTTCCTTCATCCGCTTGTGGGTCAATGGCGTGCTGCCAGTCAGCAACTCGTAGAGGAGCACGCCCAGCGAGTAGATGTCGCTGCGGGTATCGACGCCCAGGGCGCTCATCTCCGCCTGCTCCGGGCTCATATATTCCAGCGTGCCGACCATCGTGCCGTACTGCGTGAAAAGGGTCCGCTCGGTCAACTTTTGCTCGGTCGCCTTGGCCACGCCGAAGTCGATCACCTTGGGCACCGGCTTGCCGTCGTAGAGCGTGACCATGACGTTGGACGGCTTGATGTCACGGTGAATGATGCCCTTCTGGTGAGCGTGCTGGATCGCCTGACAGACCGGCACGAATAGTTCCAGCCGCTGCTGCGGCGTCAGATGGTTGTCGTCGCAGTACTTGGTGATCGGCACGCCGTGGACCAGTTCCATGACGAAGTACGGGCGGCCGTTCTCGGTGGTGCCCCCGTCGAAGACGCGGGCGATGTTGACGTGGTCCATCAGCGCCAACGCCTGCCGCTCGGCCTCGAACCGGGCGACGACCTGGCGGCTGTCCATGCCGGCCTTGATCACCTTGAGCGCGACTTTGCGCCGCACGGGGTGCGTCTGCTCGGCCATGTAGACCGTGCCCATGCCGCCTTCGCCGATTTGCTGTAGAAGCTTGTAGGGGCCGATCTGCGTGCCGGCAGCTTCGCGGGGGAGGATGGCGGCCGTCTCATCCCCGCGAGCGGGGGCGGAGGCTCGCGTGGGCACTGGTCCAGCGGCCGCCTGGTCCAGGAGGCGGTCGGGGGCGTCGTGGACCGCCAGCAGCGCCTCGACCCGGCGGAGGAGGGCTTCGTCGCCCCCGGTGGCCGACCGGAGGTACTCCGCCCGGGCGACACCGTTGGCGATCTGGCGGGCAGCGTTGAACAGGGCCTCTTCGTCGGGTTGGGACTCGGTCACGGACGACCTCCACGGGCGGGGACAACCCCCACCGAAACTCAATGCGAGAATCGGGGGCGAAACCCCGAATGCGTTTTCTGGTTTTCGCACGATGCCGCGTTAGGACTGGTCGCGGTCCGTCTCGCCCATCCGGAGGCGGAGCCAACTCCGGGCGTACGCCCAGTCGTTCTCGGCGGTGGAGGTGGATACGCCGAGCGCTGCCGCGGCCTGGGCGGTGGTCAGCCCGGCGAAGAACCGGAGCTTCACCACCTCGGCCTTCCGCGGGTGACGCTGCTCCAGTTCCCGGAGGGCGTCGTCCAGGACGAGGAGTTCGGGGTCGGGCTCGTCGAGGGCCGGATCGAAGCCGTTCAGGTCCACCCGGCGGTGCCCGCCCCCGGCCTTTCGGGTGTTCTTGTGGCGGACGCGATCGATCAGAATTCGTCGCATGGCCTCGGCGGCGGCGGCGAAGAAGTGCCCGCGTCCGTCCCAGCCATCGGATTGCTCGCCTCCGACGAGCCGGACGTAAGCCTCGTGGACGAGGGCGGTGGCTTGGAGGGTCTGGCCGGGCTTCTCGCCGGCGAGTCGCTGCGCCGCCAGCTTCCGCAATTCGTCGTAGACGAGCGGGAGGAGTTGCTCGGCGGCGTGGGGATCGCCCCGCTCGACGGCGGCCAGGATGTGGGAGATCTCACTCACGGGGTTGAGGATACCCGCCCCCGCCGGAGATAGCTCCAACCAAGTGCGGGAACCGTGCCGCCTGCGGTAGGATCAAGAAGGCCAGCCGGTTCCAGACCGGTTGAGGGCCTTGCCCAGCGACAGACTTCCACCGGCTTTCAATTACCCACAAGTCCGAGGCGGTTGGAGCAAGAGGTCGAAATTCGCTGAGAAACGCTGCGGCGGACGACCATGAACCCCAACATCAGCGGTCCAATTTCCTCGCCATAAACGCTGCCGAAGTATGGCTTTCAGGAGTTGTGGGTAATTGAAAGTTCCACCGGACGCTTACGGTGCATCTCCACCCGATTTCGCACTGAAAACGAGTGCCGAGCGGCACTTGCGTTGAAACCTGTCGCGTCCAGCGAGAAGTCTCTCGATCCCCGGCTGAAACGAGCCATCGGGGCGAGCCGTCTTGCGGTAGAACTCCTTCAGGCCGCGAAGCACCTCGTCGGCTTTCGGCAGTGGGTTCGCGTCGATCGGAATGGCGACGCGGAACCCGAGATTGCTATGGCAG
>JANNQE010000573.1:0-2638 GCA_031441625.1 Planctomycetia bacterium | reverse complement strand
GGGGTGTCCCCTTTAATTCCCCCCCCCCGCCCACCACCGCCGGGGTTCACCACGAGGCTTCTCATGTCCAACCCGACCGACCTCCGCTACGCCACCAGCCACGAGTGGGTGAACCTCGACGGCGACGTGGCCACCGTCGGCGTCACCAAGTTCGCCGTCGAGCAACTGACCGAACCGACCTTCCTGGAACTGAAGAAGGTCGGGCTGGCCGTGAAGGCCGGCGACGAAGTGGGCATCATCGAGAGCGTGAAGAGCACGAGCAGCATCTACTCGCCGGTGGCCGGGCAAGTTGTGGAAGTGAACACCGCCGCGGTCAACGACCTGGCGAAGGTGAACGACGACCCGTTCGGCACCGGCTGGCTCCTGAAGGTCAAGCTGGCCCCCGGCGCGACGCTCGACCACCTGCTGTCCGCCGCCCAGTACGACGCCCAGATCGCCGGGCACTAGGGTGGCCGACTCTCTCCGAGAGTCGGTTCCGATCCCGCTCTCGGCGAGAGCGGGCCACCCTACCGGAGGGTTCCGCATGACCGCCGTCACACTACCCGCACCAACTTCGGCCGCGACACCAAAGCCTCGTCCGTCGCTGGTCGCGGCAGTGGAGTGGATGCGCGCGATGGAGCAGGGAGAGTCGGCGCTCTTCCACGGGTACTCGTGGGACGAGTACGAGTGGTTCGACCGCCAGCGGGATGATCTGCGGCCTGGTATCCGACTGGCCTACGACCGCGGGGTACTGGAAGTCATGACCGTTTCCTACGCCCACGACCGCGCGTCCGAGAAACTGCGGGACATCGCGTTGGAGTTGGCGTACGCCCTGAACGTGTCGTTCGAGCCGACCGGCCGGACCACCTACCGCCGCCAAGACCTGGACCGCGGGTTAGAACCGGACGAATGTTTTTACTTCCAGAACGCCCCGGCCATTCGTGGACTGGCGGAGATCGACCTGAGCGTACACCCGCCGCCTGATCTCGCCATCGAGGTGGAACACACCCGCTCGTCCCTGCCGAAGCAGCCCGTCTACGCCGCCCTCGGAGTGCCGGAGTTGTGGCGGTTCGACGGCACGGCCGTCGTGTTCCTGGTGCTCCAGCCTGGAGGAGTGTACCAACCGCAAGCGACCAGCCGGACGTTCCCGGTTCTGACCGCCACCGAGGTCACGCGACTGCTGCTCGCTCCCGTGGCGGATTACAACGCCTTCACCCGCGCCGTCCGCGCCTGGGCCGCCGCCCTCGTGCCGCCGCAACCGTAACTGAAATTCCCCCGGAGCCGCCTTCCGACATGTCCGCGTACACCCTGAACACGCCCGAAGACGTCGCCGCCATGCTCGCCCGCATCGGGGTGCCGTCGGTCGAATCACTGTTCGCCAACATCCCGGCCGACGTGCGGTTCACCCGCCTGCTCGACATCCCGCCGGCGCTCTCCGAGATCGAGTTGACCGCCCACATGGCGGAACTGGCCGGCAAGAACGTGTCGTCGTCGGAGGCCGTCTGCTTCCTCGGCGGCGGCGCGTACGACCACTTCATCCCGGCCGTCGTGGACGTGGTGGCCAGCCGCGGCGAGTTCTACACCGCGTACACCCCGTACCAAGCGGAGGCCAGCCAGGGCACGTTGCAGGCGATCTACGAGTACCAAACCCTGATGTGCCAACTGACCGGCATGGACGTGGCCAACGCCAGCCTGTACGAGGGCGGGTCGGCCGTCGCCGAGGCCGTGCTCATGGCCATGAACATCACCGAGCGGAAGGGCGGGGAGGTGCTGATTGCCGAGAGCGTCCACCCCGAGTACCGGCAAGTGCTCGACACCTACGCGGCCAACCTGAGCGTGACGGTGCGGACGCTGCCGTGCCCCGACGGGTTCCTCAACCCCGACGACGTGGCGAAGGCCGTGACGGACAAGACGGTGGCGGTGGTGGCCCAGTCGCCCAATTTCTTCGGCCACCTGGAAGAGATGCCCGAGGTCGGCGCGGCGGCGAAGAAGGTCGGGGCCATCTTCATCGACGTGTTCGACCCGGTCAGCCTGGGGCTGGTGAGCAACCCGGCATCCCACGGGGCCGACATCGCCGTCGCCGAAGGGCAGGGGCTGGGCATCCCGTTCGGGTTCGGCGGGCCGTACCTGGGCATCCTCACGTGCCGCACAGAATACCTGCGGAAGATCCCCGGCCGGCTGGTCGGCGAGACGACCGACCGGAACGGGAAACGGTGCTGGGTGCTGACGCTGAGCACCCGCGAGCAACACATCCGCCGTGAGAAGGCGACGAGCAACATCTGCACGAACCAGGGGCTGTTCGCCCTGCGGGCGGCGGTGCATTTGACCGCCCTCGGCCCGGCTGGGTTGAAGGAGACGGCCGAGTTGTGCGTGCGGAAGGCGCACTACGCGGCCGAGCAATTGGCCAACGTGGGGGTGAAGCCGAAGTGGAGCCGGCCGTTCGTGAAGGAGTTCACCGCGAGCGTGCCGGGCGACGTGAACGGTCTGCTGGCGGGCTTGCGGGAAGACGGCTACTTCGGCGGCCTGCCGACCGGCCGCTGGTACCCCCAACACGCCGACGGGCTGACCGTGGCCGTCACCGAGAAGCGGACAAAAACCGAGATCGACGGCCTCGCCGCGGCCGTGGCGAAGCGGTTGGCGAAATGACGGCGTGTGAGTG
>JANNQE010000572.1:0-2171 GCA_031441625.1 Planctomycetia bacterium | reverse complement strand
CGACTCGTCGGTCACTTCTTGCTCTGATACGCCGCGAACGCCTTCTTGACCGCGTTGCGGTCGATGGCCCACTCGGCCCCGGCGTGCTGCGTGCGGGCGGTCGCCCACCAGTCGGCCCAGGCCAGCGGGTCGAGGCCGTGTTTCTCGCCGGTGCGGTCGGCCAGCAGCTTGCACGCGGTCGCGTACATCCGCTCGTCGAACCCGGTGTTCGTCTCGCCCGCCACGATCCGTTTCAGTTCGAGCCGCAGGCAATCCACCAGCGGGGCGACGGCGGCATCGCCCTTCACGTGATCGAGCGCCGCGACGGCGAAGTACCGCACGTTCCAGTTGTCGGACGCCATCGCCTTCACCGCCGCCGCCACGCTCACCTTCGTTTCGCCCAGACGGGCCAGGCATTCGGCGAAGTCGTAGGCGGCGTCCGGGCCGGGCCTCTCGTCCTCGTACATCCTCACAATTTGCGACACCGCCTTCGTGTACCCCAGGCGGCCGAGCGTGGTCACGGCCATGTGCCGCACGTCCTTCTCTCTGTCGGCGAGCAGCACCCGGACGTAGGGTGCGAGGTCGGCGTCCCCGTGCATCCCGAGCGACTGGCAGGCGTACCGCCGCTCGTCGGCCGGCCTGTCCACGAGCGCCTTCACGAGCACCTGCCCGGCGTCTTTGTTCTCCTTCAGGTCGTCCCCGCCGAGCCGCACGAGGGCGTGAATGCGGATGTTGTCGTCCGGGTCCTTCCGCAGTACGTAGGCCGCCACTTCGACCAACTGGTCGCCCACGAGCGGCGACTTCTCTCGAAGTTGAATCAGCGAACGTCGAACGTCCACCGGGGCGGCGATGTACGCTTTCATGCTCGCGTCGTCGATGCGGTCGGCGTTTGCGAGCGCCGCGGCCAGCTCCTTCACCGCCTTCTCTTCGGCCAGTCGCTTCGCCTCGTACTCCTCCGCCCGCTTCTTCTCCTCCGCGTCCCGCTTCGCCCGCTCCTTCAGCCAGTCGGACTTCAGTACCGTCCCGCGGACGACGCCCGGCTCGTCCTTCTCCTTCGGCTCGTCGGCCTTCTTCTCGACGGCGACGTCCACCCGCCGACCGGGTTTTAGTTTGGCGTCGATGGGCTGCTTCTGCACGGGGTGAAGGTCGATGCGGAACTCGCCGGCGTCGTCCACCGCCACCAGCCACAGGGCTTCCGTCTTCGCCGGGTAGTGCAGGTCGGTGGACGACTGGAGCCGGTTCTTCGTGTCCGACACCATCCGCACTTTGAGTTTGCCACCGGCCTTCAGCGGCACGTCTTTGAACTCGTTCTTCACCACCTCGGTGATCTCGACGTCGGCGGTGTCGTCCACCCGCTTCTTGTCGTCGCCCTCGTCCTTCGCCACGTCCACCGACACGATCTTCCCGCGGACGATGACCGGGCACTGCTCGGCGTACACCTCCGGCGAGTAGCCGATGAAGCAGCCGGCGGCCACCGCGGGGGAGGCGGTCACGACACCGACCAGAACGGCGAGAAGGGTGTGACGCACGGGGGAGTCTCCGGAACTGGCGTGACGTGGGGCAAGTTTCCAACTTGCCATTCATGAACGGCAAGATGGAATCTTGCCCCACTGTAGTCGGCGGGGTCACGTCATGGCGCGGGCCGTGACCACGCCGTTACCCCAGGTCGACGCGGAAGAGCACCGTGTTGTAGTCCACCGGCTGGGCGTTCTTCACGCACACTTCCACCACGGTGCCGCTGATGTCGGCGGTGATGTCGTTGAAGATCTTCATCGCCTCCAGCTTGCACACCACCGACGCGGGGGTCACTTGGCTGCCCGCGCTCACGTAGTCCGGCTTGTCGGGCGACGGCTTGGAGTAGAACGTGCCGACCATCGGCGACTTGATTTCGTGCAGGGTCTTGGCCGGCTTCGCCGGTTCGACCGGGGCCGCGGGGGAGGGGGGAGCGGCGGGTGCCGGGGCGTAGGCCGCCGGGGCGGGGGCGTAGGCGACGGCCGCCCCGCCCTTCCGCAGGCGAATCTTGTGCTCGCCCTCGATGAGCGAGATCTCGCTCAGCTCGTGCTGGGCCATCAGGGAGATGAGGTATTCGACCGTCTTCACGTCGAACGGGCGCGGGGACTTCGGGTCGTTGCTCACGGCGGGGTCCAATCAGGGCTGGTGTCCTGAGCGGTGCGCCCGCACAGGCAGGAATG
>JANNQE010000571.1:0-1770 GCA_031441625.1 Planctomycetia bacterium | reverse complement strand
GCGTGAGCGGGCTGTTTCACTCACAACAGCCCGCTCACGCGGGCCGCTCGCCAGAAAGGACCAACTCGAATCCCGCCGCTTCCACGGCCTGCCGGAATGCCCGATCGCTCAGTAACTCCATTTCGCGCACACGTCGCCCTGCTTGATTCGCGTTCGCCGGGCCGTCGCGGTCGCCGAGCGTGTCGTCGGCGTAACCGGGGTGGACCATCAGTTCGCACACGTCGCCGCGGGCTTCGCGCAACCAGCGGGCGAAGAAGTCGGGAGCATTCACGAACGGCGGGTCGGTGATGCCGAGGAGTGCGTCGTTCCCCGGAAAGCCGGCGCGGGCCTGTCGCTTCGCCGCCCCGCGGCCGAGCCAGTTCAACACGCACCGCTTCAGCCGCACACCGGGCACGCGAGCCAGCGTGTGAAGCGGCTCCGTCACCCGCCGCACGAACGGCCGCGGTGTTTGCTCGCCAAGCAACTTCAGCAGCACGTCACCGACCGGGCGGAAGATGTGGATGTGGTGGTGCCCGTTCATGCTCGCCGGCGGGTGGCCCACCAACTCGACAAACCGCCGGTACTGTGCGGTCAACTCGGCTTCCAGTTCCGCCGACTTCACCCGCCCGCGGAGGAGCAGTTTCAAGAACGTGCCGAGTGGGTGAAACTGTCCGCGGTCGTTCACGAGCGTCGGCACCTGCTCCGCCGGCAGCACGGGCGCGTCCATCGTCAGGCACGGGTGCCAGCCGAGTTCGAGCCGCTTGCCGGATCGTTCCCATTGGTTCACACCGTCGGCGGCGTGCGGCGAGTTGACCAGCAACACGGTTGAAGTGACGACACCGGCATCGGCCAAATCGAGGATGCCGCGGGAGGTGGCCGGGCCGACGCCGAAGTCGTCTGCAGTGACGATGAGTCGGCGCATCACGCCGCCTTCGCTACCGGGGCGGGCACGTCGGCCGCCGGTAGCGTCTTCTTCTTCCACCGCCGGCTGATCGTCCACAACTCGCGGAGCATCTTGAACCCGGTGAGCGAGCTGGTGGTGCTCCCCTCCTCGAACCGCACCGTGACGGGCAGTTGCGTCACGGGCACGCCGGCCCGCTGGCACGCCAGCAGAAGCTCGCAATCGAACCCGAACCCGTCGCACGTCAGTTCGGGCACGAGCCGTTCGACCACGTCGGCGGAGAACGCCTTCAACCCGGCCTGCGTGTCGGGGTGCCGCAGACCCAGCAGCAGCCGGGTGGCGGTCCGGAAGGCCACGCTCTGCACCTTGCGGCGGAGGGCGTACCCGAGCATCCGGTCGGGCAGCAGGAGCATACTATCGGGGTGGTTGCGTTGGGCGATGGCGGCGGGGGCACTGGCGGCCACTCGCCCGGTCACCCGCAAGATGTCGTCGAAGTCGTAGGCCAGGTCCACGTCGGTGAATGCCCGCACGCGGCCGGTCGCGGCCAGCAGCCCGGTGCGGACGGCGTGCCCCTTGCCGCGGTTGGCGGTGTACGCCAGCACCTTCACCCGCGGGTCGCTGTCGGCCTCGGCCAGCCGGTCCAGCCGCTCGGCCGTGCCGTCGGTGCAGCCGTCGAGCACGTACAGCACTTCCCACGGGTCGGGGCGGGATCGCACGAATTGCAGCACCGCCGCCCAGGTGGTGTCGATCTTCGGACCGGGGTTGTACGTCGGCAGTACGAGGCTAATCACGCGAGATCCCTGAGCGACCGGGCTAAGTTAATCTCGGACTGGTGTGACGGATAGCCCAAGTTTCCACCGATGGGCGTCCCATTCGTTTGGGGCAATTTC
>JANNQE010000570.1:0-12060 GCA_031441625.1 Planctomycetia bacterium | reverse complement strand
CGTAGGTCTCCGATCAAGCAATGATCGCCTTCATGACCTCGCCGTGTACGTCGGTCAGCCGGTAATCCCGGCCGGCGTGCCGGTAGGTCAACTTCGTGTGGTCGAACCCGAGCAGGTGCAGGATGGTGGCGTGGAGGTCGTGCATGGTGGTGACGTTCTCGACGGCGTGGTAGCCGAACTCGTCGGTCGCGCCGTACGCCGTGCCGCCTTTGATCCCGCCGCCGGCCAGCAGAATGGAGAAGCCGTAGGGGTTGTGATCCCGACCGTCACCGCCCTGGCTCACCGGCGTCCGGCCGAACTCCGTCCCCCACACGATCAGCGTCTCGTCGAGCAGGCCCCGCTGCTTCAAGTCCTTGATGAGCGCCGCCACCGGCTGATCCACTTCGTTCGCGTTCGCCGTGTGGGCCCGGACGAGGTCCGAGTGTTGGTCCCACTTGTAGCTGTGGTTGCACTGCACGAAGCGGACGCCGCGCTCGACCAGCCGGCGGGCCATCAGGCACTGCCGGCCGAAGTTGTCGGTCGGCCCGCCGTCGATCCCGTACGTGCCGAGAACCCGACCCGGCTCGCGGGACACGTCCATCGCTTCCGGGGCTTCGGCCTGCATCCGGAAGGCGAGTTCGTAGGACTGGATGCGGGCCTCCAGCCGGCTGTCGGTCGGCTCGACCTTCTGGTGGTCGCGGTTGAGCCGCTGGATCAGGTCGAGTTGCTTCCGCTGGAGCGAGTCGGTCGGTTCGGCCCGGTCGAGGTTGTTGATCCGCGACTTGGCGACCGGCGTGAGGTGGTTGCCCACCGCCGTCCCCTGGAACGTCGCCGGCAGGAACGCCGAGGCGTAGTTCTGCGACCCGCCCTGGAAGTCCGGTGGGCCGAAACTGATGAACCCCGGCAGGTTGGCGTTCTCCGTCCCAAGCCCGTACACGACCCACGCCCCCATGCTTGGGCGGATGAACTGGCCGGACCCGGTGTGCAGTTCGACGACCGCCCCGGCGTGCGCCACGTTCTGCGTCTTCATCGACCGGACGACGGCGACCTCGTCGATCACCGATCCGATGTGCGGGAACAACTCGCTGACCGGCAGCCCGCTCTTGCCGTGGGTCTTGAACTTCCACGGCGACTTCATCAACGTCCCGAGGTTCCCGGAGAAGGCGACCGGGGATTTGCCCGGAAGCGGTTGGCCGTGCCGCTTGTCGAGTTCCGGCTTGGGGTCGAAGGTGTCGACGTGCGACACCCCGCCGTGCATGAACAGGAAGATGACGTGCTTCGCCTTGCCGGGGAAGTGCGACTTCTTCGGCGCGAGCGGGTCGGCGGGCCGGGCCGGTGCTTCCCCGGCGAGCAGCCCGGCGAGGGCCACGCCGCCGAAGCCGCAGGCGGAGCGTTGAAGGAACTGTCGGCGGGATGAGTGGTTCACGGAGGATACTCCCAGTGCTGAAGCGGGCGGGCGGTCATTCGTCGATGTTGTCCCCGGTCACGGCTTTGCCCTTCCCGGTGTTCTCCAACTTCAGCCCGCCGAGGAAGCGACTGCTTGTCACGATCGTACTCTTCGATCGCTTGCCGAGCCGAACGTGATTCCTATTGAACCCCGTCATGTCGCACCCGTTAATGGTGAGGCCGTTGCCGTCCGAATGGACCACCGGATGGCCGGCATCCACTGCCCCTTTGGGCACGAACGGCCCTTCCGGGTAATAGAAGTGGCAGCCGATGAAGGTGGCCCGGCCTTGCCCTCTGTTCAGAACGTGGGTGGCCTTCGCGTCGGCCTCGGCCAGGTACGGAAGGTCCGACGTGCCGGTGCCGAACAGCCCGCAGTTGGAGAACTTCACCGGGCCGAGGCTCCCGGGCTCGATCAGCACACCCGCGTTGATCTGGCAGTTCGTGAACAGCAGCCCGGCGTGGACCTGGCTGTACTCGACCCGCACACCCACGTCGCACAGGTCCGAACCGCTGTTCGTCACCATCGCGTTGCCGGCATCATGGCGGATCGCGGTGAAGTGGAACCCGGTGTGGTAGCCCAGGCAGAAGACGTTGGACAGCATCTGCCAGTCGGTGCGGGCGAACCGGAAGGCGGTTCCCTTCGCGCGGGTGGCCTTCGCCGGCTCGCTGGTCCAAAACGGCCAGAAGTGAACGTTCTCCACCCGCCCGCAGTCGAGACACTGATCCACGAACAGGCCGGTGTTGAGCGGCTGGCCGTGCAGGCTCGAGATGAAGTGCCGGCCGCACGCGTAGGTCCCGAAGTCCACGGCGTTCCACGGGTTCACCATGAGCACGTCCAGGACGGCGACGTTGTCGCCCTGGCCGCGAACGCACCACGGGTACGCGACCGGGTCCTTGGCATCCTGTTCCGGATAGAAGACGGTCAATCCCTTGAGCGCCGCGTTCGCCTTGAGGAAGAACAGCGGCTCGCCGTTCGCGTTGCCCTTCCCGCCGACGGCGAGGATCGTACTCCCGAAGCCCTGCGAGCGGGCCGTGGGCGAGCGGAACACGCCCTCCAGGGTGACGTTCGCGTGGACGATCAGGTGGCCCTTCACGAGATAGTTGCCGGCGGGCAGGATCACGACCCCGCCCGTCAGCCCGGCGGCGTTCAACGCCTTTTGGATCGACGCCGTGTTATCGGTCTTTCCATCGCCGACCGCGCCAAATGATGTGGCCGTATGGACCCCATTCGGGAGAAAGGCCGCTTGAGTTGGGGTTGATTGGGCCCGCGCCTCCGCACCGAGCAGCCACGCCCCGGAAGCGAGGCCGAGGCCGGCCAGCAGCGAACGTCGGTTCGTGCCGGGCGGAGCGGGGGAACTGGTGTCGGGATTCATAATTGTCACTTCGTGCGGAGGGGGGATGTCGTTCGCTGTCGGACGGCCTTCAACCCCCGAACAGTTTCAGAAGCGGTTCGCCGGTCGCCAGGGAATACGGTCGATTCGCCAGGTCGTGAATCTCGGTGCCGGGGTCGATGCCGAAGCGAGAGAAGATCGTCGCCGCGAGGTCGCCGGGCGCGACGGGATTCGTCGTCGGGTAGGCACCGATGCGGTCGCTGGAACCGTAGACCGCACCCCCCGCAACACCGCCACCCGCCAGCAGCACGCTGGAGCATTCGGGCCAGTGGTCGCGGCCGGCGGTGGCGTTGAGTTTCGGCGTCCGCCCGAACTCGCCCGTCACGACGATCAACGTCGAGTCGAGCAGGCCCCGGTCGTCGAGGTCTTCGATGAGGGCGGACAACCCTCGGTCGAAGGGCGGCAACAGGAAGTTCTTGTGCTGGTTGGCACAGTGGGAATGGGCGTCCCAGTTCTGGCCCTGCTGCTTGTAGTCGTAGACGTTCACGAACGGCACACCCGCTTCGACCAGTCGCCGGGCGAGCAGGAAGTTTTGGCCCCGCATGTGGCGGGCGTAACCCACTTCGCCTCCGCCGCCGTTGATCTCTCCCGTGGCCACGGGTTCGGTTGAGAACCCGTAGCGGTCGCGGACCTTCGGACTCTCCTTTGTGATGTCCATCGCGTTGCGGATCGATTCGGACGCGAGCAGTCGCATCGCCTTTTCGGAGAAGGCATCCATCGGTGTTGCACCGCGTTCTTTTTGGAGCGAACGCAGGAGCGAGCCGCGCGCCTGCAGGCGGTCGCGGTCGAGACCTGCTTTGGGAAGGAGAACTTCGACTTGATACTGCCGCTGGGTTGGATCCACCTCGATGGGAAACGAGTCGTGCGCGGAACCGAGAAACCCGGCTCCTTGGCACGGGGTCGGAATGACGTTGTTGAACGCGAACGGCAAGGACGCGAACGGCACGTCGCACCGATGATTCGGCCGGAGCGCAGCGACAGCACTGCCGTAGCTCGGGAAGTGCTGCGGGATCGGGGCGAACAATTCGCGGTCGGGTCCGTCGAGCGGCCGGCCCGTGAGCATGTGGATCGAGCCGGAATCGTGCAAGTGGGCGGCGTGGTGCATGCTGCGTACCACCGCGACCTTGTGCATCAGTTTGGCCAGACGCGGCGGGTGCTCGCAGACGTGGACCCCCGGCGCGGAGGTCGAAATCGTCTTGAATTCACTGCGGACCTCCAGCGGGGCGTCCGGCTTGGGGTCGAAGGTGTCGAGTTGGCTCGGCCCACCATACAGGAACACGAAAATGCACGCCCGGATCGGTTGCCCCTTGTCCGGCTTGGGTTGTGCAGCCTGCGCCCGCCAAAGGCTGCCCAGGTTCAGGCCGAGGTAGCCCCCCACTCCGAACTGGAGCAGTCGGCGACGAGTCAACTTGTTCATCACGGCGGGGTCGATCATCGTGCACCTCTTGCATTCTTGGTCATGCCAGCAGTTCGGTGCGGACTCGTCCCGAACCGCCGATGGCGTATGGCCGGCCGAATCGGTCGTGGATCTCCGCGCTCGGGTCGATGCCCAACAGGTGGTACAGCGTGGCGACGACGTCCTTGGGTGAGACCGGCGTCTCGGCCACGTCACCGGCGATGCGATCGGTCCGCCCGACGACACGGCCGGCCGCGAACCCGCCCCCGGCGAAGAGTGCCGAGTACGCGCGCGACCAGTGGTCGCGCCCGCCGCCGGCGACGCTCTGGATTTGCGGCGTGCGCCCGTGTTCGCTCATCACGACGACGGCGGTGTCGTCGAGCATTCCCCGGTCGTCCAGGTCTTCCAGCAGCGAGGCGAAGGCGTTGTCGAGACCGGGGCCGAGTTCGTCCTTGAGCCGGGGCACGAGGTGGACGTGCGTGTCCCAGCCGGTGTTGAACAGGCCGTACTCGTCCCAGCAGACGGTGACGAACTTGCCCCCGGCTTCGAGGAGCCGGCGGGCCGCGAGGCAGGACTGCCCGAACAGGGTCATGCCGTAGCGATCTCGCACTTTGGGCGGCTCGCGCTGCACGTCGAGCGCATCCCGCAGGTTGCCCGAGTTCAGAACCGAATAAGCGAGTTCGCGGTGCCGGTCGAACGGGTGGACACCGGAATCCGTCCGGCGTTTTGCGGAGTCGAGTTGTTCCAGGAGCGAGGCCCGCTGGCTCAGGCGGTCCGGGGTGACCCCCTCGGCGGGCGCGACCGTCTCGAACCGGTCGGTCGGCAGGATGCCGAGGTACGGGTCGGCGACCATTGGCGTCGGGGTGTTGGGCGCGCCCGAATCCCGCAGTATTTCGCGCGTCCCTTTGGCCCGGAACTCCGACCAGACCGTGTCGTAGGCCGGCCCGAGAAAGCCGCCGAACGGCCCGGCCCGCGCCGGCCCGCGCTTGGACCCGAACGGGAACGGCAGCCCGAAGTTCCGCGGAACGTCGGGGGCCTTGCGGTCCTTTTGGCTGGCGAGGTAATCGACGACCGAGCCGATGAACGGCCAGTGCCGCGAGTCGCGCGGGTCGCTCTCCATCGGAATGTCCGTACTGGGCACGGCGGTCGTGGCGAACGCCATCCCGTGCACCGGGTACGGGTGCGTCAGCGACCGGAGGACGGTGGTTCGGTCGAGCAACTTGGCGATGCGCGGAAGGATCTCCCCGACACGCACCCCGTTCATCGACGTGGCGATGGAGCGCAGGGTGCCGCGGACCTCTTCGGGGGCGTCGGGCTTGGGGTCGAAGGTGTCGAGTTGGCTGGGCGACCCCCACAAGTACAGCAGGAGGCAGCGTTTGGCCTTGCCGAAGCCGCCCTTCGTGGAAGGATCGTCCGGCGCTTTTGCATCCGACGAACCCGCGAGGGAAAGCCCCAGCGGTGCGAGTGCGGCGGTGTGGAGCCAGTCGCGCCGGGTCAGCACGTCGCAAAGCACTTTCTTTGATCCGAGTATGCGGAGCATCGACAATCCTCAGTATTTCGATCGCGTGGTCATGCATCATTCCACGTAGAGGAACTCGTTGCTGCAGAGCAGCGCCTGGACGTAGGCCCGCCACGCCTGCGTGCGGGGCGACAACTCGACGCCCTTCGCCGCTTGCCCGGTGCCGACGTCGTGGTGGTCCTTGACTTCCTTGTCGGTCAGCGGCCGGTGATACACCGCCACTTCGTCGAGCCAGCCGGAGAAGCCTTCGTTGTACTTCGCTCCGCCGCCAATCGTCAGTGGGACAGTCCCCGTCGGGAGCTTGCCCGTCACCGGGACTTCGTCAGCGAGAGTGCCGTTCACGAACAGCCGCCGCTTGCCCCCGCCGTAGGTCATAACGACGTGGCACCACTTGTCCGTCGTCGGCAGGACCTCAAGCTTGTCGGCCGTCCGCACGCCGCCGTTGCCTTCCCCCGCAATCTCCGTGAAGAAGACGGTTCGTTTGCCGCCCTTGTCCTCGATCAGCTTCGTTCCGATGCGGAACAGTCGTTCCGTAGCGTCGTCCCGGCCCACGATGATGGCGGTCGTGAGCGCGGCAGGTTTGGCCCAGAACTCGACCGAGAGTTCGCCGCCAGCCGGTTGACACAGCTTGAGGTCGTCGATGCGAACGAGATGCAGGAGCGATGCGACGGGGGCGTTGTTCGTCACGTTGAACCCCGCCGACAGGTTCGCCTCGCCGGTCAATGTGTCTGCGTGAAGCGCGCCGGGCTGGCTGAGCTTGACGTTGTTCAGGAACAGGGCGTCGCCTGTGCCGGGGCGGACGGCGTTCACGGCCGCGAACGATGCCGGCTCCACCCGGTCGCCCTCCTCGAAGCGGAAGTACGCGGCGCCCCCCGGCGTGTCGAGAACGGCCCGGTCGTAGCGGGCGAACAGGCGGTGTTCGAGTGGCCCCGCCGTCTTCTGCTTCGCCCCGGTCGGGTCGAGTTCCGCGGCGTAATCGGTCAGGAATGTTAGCCCCGCTTCGACGTCGGCATCGGAGGGGGAGCGGCCGAAGATCAGTTGATAGGCCCGGCGCACGCGGTCGGTGTCGGTCGCTTTCGACTCGCCCAGCAGACTCCACGCCAAGTTGCCCGCCCGCCGCCGGACGAATGGGCTGTTCATCATGTAGAGGGCCTGCGGCGCGACCGTGGTTTCGTTGCGGCGGGGCGTCGTCGCCTTGTCGTCCGGGGCGTCGAACAGCGCGAGCAGTTCGGGCCTTGCCGTTCGCAGCATCGGCAGGTACACGCTGCGGCGGGGCAGGTGGAACGGGGTGTAGTCGGCCCGGATGTTGATGGCGTAGAGGTTCAGCGTCGGATGCTCATCGCCCCACACGCCCCGGAACCCGACGCTCGGCCCGCCGGCCGTCCGGTCGTGGTCGCCGCTCACGGCGAGGATCGAGTCCCGCACCACTTCACCTTCCAGCCGGCACCGCGGCATCCGCCACAGCAGCCGGTTGTCCGGGTCGGCCCGGCGCGCCTCGGCGTCCTCGGCCCCGGCCTGTTGGTAGGTGCTGGAGAGCAGCATGAGCCGGTGCAGCTTCTTGAGCGACCAGCCGTTGTCGGTGAACGACTTCGCCAGCCAGTCGAGCAGTTCCGGGTGCGTGGGGTGGTCGCCGAGGACGCCGAAGTTGTCGCTCGTGACGACGAGTCCGGTGCCGAAGTGGTGTTGCCAAACGCGGTTCACCATGACGCGGGCCGTGAGCGGGTTGGCCGGGCTGGAAACCCACTTCGCCAACTCCAGCCGCCCGCTGCCGCGCGGAAGCGTCGGCAGGTGGTCCGGCCCTTCGATGATCTGCAAGAACCGCCGGGGGGCAACCGGGCCGAGGTTGGCGTAGCTGCCGCGGCGGAAGATGCGCTGCTCGGTCGCCGGCCCGTCGAACACGCTCATGACGTGGGACGGGGTGCCGGCGGCGTCGGGCTTGGTCACGACGAGCAGCGCCTGCTCCGGTCGTCCGGGTAGGTTGGCTGAGGAGACCGTGTTGCGGAAGAAGCCGGCCAGCGAGTAATAGTCGGCAGTGGGGATCGGGTCGAACTTGTGGTCGTGGCACCGGGCGCAGCCGAGCGTCAGGCCGAGGAAGGCCATCCCCGTCGTGTGCACCTGATCGTCGATGAGGTCGCCGAGGAAGAGGTCGCGGTCCCGCTGGTTGGCGTCCTTGATGCCGAGTTGCAGGAACGTCGTCGCCACCGCCCGGTCGAAGTCCTTCCCCCGGTCGCCGGTCGCCATCAGGTCACCGGCCAGCTGCTCGCGGACGAACTCGTCGTAGGGCTTGTCGGCGTTGAACGCCCGGATCACATAGTCCCGGTACTTCCAGGCGTGGTCGTAGGAGCCGCCGTCGAACCCGTCCTGCTCGCCGAACCGGGCGATGTCGAGCCAGTGCCGGCCCCACCGCTCGCCGTAGTGGGGCGATGCGAGCAGGCGGTCCACGACGCGGGCGAACGCCTCGGGAGAATCGTCCTTGAGGAAGGCGTCAATCTCCTCGGGCGTCGGCGGCAGGCCGGTCAGGTCGAACGTGACCCGGCGGATGAGCGTCCGCTTGTCCGCTCGGGGCGACGGTTTCAACCCCTTCGCTTCGAGTTTCGCCAACACGAAGTGGTCGACGGGCGAAGTCGGCCACGCCTTGCCCTTCACGACAGGTTGGGCCCGCGGCTTCACCGGCTGGAAGGCCCAAAAAACCTTCTGTTCGGGGGTGAACGAGGCTGCGACGGCTTTCAACGTGGACGGCAAGATGATGCCGTACTTGCCCGCCACCCCGGCCTCGACGCCCTGCCGTTCGGCGTCGGAGAGTGCCTTGTCGTAGACGGCGATCTCGGCCACGTCCCCGTGGATCGCCCCCAGCCCGTTCATCGCCGCCCCGACGTACACGCCGAAGTCGTCGCGGTGGCGGATGTCGGGCGTGGCGTCCGGCCCGGCGGCGCCGGCGTCCACTGGCTGCCCGTTGACGTAGAACCGGGTCGTCTTCCCGCCGGGGCCGGGCGTCCGGGTGGCGGTGAATACCAGCGGCTTGTTGTAGGCCGCCTTGAAGCTGCCGGGGGCGGCACCGCTGTCGCCCCGGTTCACCCCCGCCGCGAGGTACAGTCGGTCCCCGTCCGGCGTCCGGTTCACGCACAGCGCCGCCCCGCCCGCCGGTCGCCCGACATCCCCGAAGCCCACCAGCACGTCGTATGGGTGGCCTTCCTCTCGCCGGGACAGGTTCGCCACGACGACGAGCGTGTACGGGGCGTCCCCGCTGATCTTGACCGGGTGGGCGGGCGACGAGCCGAAGCCGTTCCCCTCACCGAACCGAACCGAACCCCGGTGGTTGATGGCCCCGGTCTTCACGAACTTCGGCGGTGTTCCCGTGCCTCCGGTTCGACTCCCTTTCGTCGGAGCGAGGTCGCGGCCGTGACCGCTGCCGTCCGGCCAGACGTGAACCGTCTCCCCATCCTGGAACAGCAGCGCGTCGGCCTTGTACCACGCTTGCAAGTGCTTGGCGAGCGGCGGGGCGTTCGGGTCGAGGGGGTCGGCGGCCGAGAGCGACGTGGCCGGCGTCATCGGAGCCTGGTAGCCCGGCCACACCGCCCCGCGCTTCACCCACTGGGCGAGGACCGCTACGTCGTCCGCCGCCAGTTTCTTATCCGGCGGCATTTGCAAATCACCTTGACCCCGGACGGCCCGGACGAGGCGGCTCTTATCCGGGTCACCGACCACGACCGCCGGCCCGCTCTCGCCCCCCTTGGCGAACCCCTCGGCGGTGTCGAGCCGCAGCCCGCCCTTCACCTTGTCCGCCCCGTGGCACTTGACGCAGTGGGCATGAAGAAGTGGCCGCACCTTCTTCTCGAAGTGATCATCCGCCTTCTGAGCGGTCGCGGCGGAGGTCAAGAGCAGGCAGGTGAGGAGGGCAGACAGGCGGGGAGTCATGGCGGGAGTCTCCGAAGGTGTGGAGCGTCAGCGGCGGGCTTCCCACGCCAGGACCGCTTCCTTGTTGAATTCCCCGTTCTCGATGTGAGAAGTGAGGGCGAGAACGGCCGCGTCCACGCCGCCCGTCCGGAACACGTCCAGCAAGCGCGCGTGGGCGAACGGGATGACCCCGTAATCGGGCTGAGTCCGGTTCCGCCCGATGTGGAAGTCCCGCATCCGGGCCACCACCCCCTTCCAGACCGGCACGATGTCGTCCAGCCCGGCGGCGGTCAGGAGGAACTGGTGGAAGGCGAAGTCGCTGTCGATCACCGCCGCGTCGTCTTTCCGCCCGCAGGCCACCGACATCTCCTCGATGATGGCCCACAAGCGGTCGAACTGGTCGCCGGTCAGCACGGGCAAGCAGAGTCGCAGGGCGTAAGTTTCGATCTGGACCCGGAGCGGGTTTAAGAGTTCGGTCACGACCTCCCGCGGTGGCAGTGGCACAGAGACGCCGCAGTTCTGCTTGGCGACCAACAAGCCTTCGTGAACGAGTTGCTGGAGGGCGTTGCGAATCGGCATCCGGCTGACCCCGAAGCGCTCGGCAAGTCCTGCTTCCCGCATCGGCGTCCCCGGAGCGTACTGACCGCTGAGGAGTTCACCACGCAAGCGGTTGATGATCTGATCGCGCACGCTCTTCACGGGCGTCGTAGCAGACATGACCGGCTCCCCTCGAAGATCGATGCGGGATAAGTAGGCCGACACATTTGGATATTGTATCCAATCCGACGTCTGTGGACAGAGTGGACCATGAAGGCTTGACCACTACGACTTGCCCCCTGAGGAGTGGGACGAGTCCCGGATCGAGGGGTTCGACGGGACGGCCAGTAGGCATCACTCGTTCGGTGACTGCAACTGCTGGCGGAACCACGACGCCCGGCCCATCCCGCCGTCTCTAATCACCCACCCGTGCGGCAGGGTCGGGCCATGCCCATCGAGCATGCCCAGGGCCCACTGCACCTGAGTGGTGAGCCTCTCCCCGATCAAGTCATCCAGTCTCGCGGGGTCGAGCCCCCCGCTTAATCCCCCATCGGTTCGAGTCAAATTCAGATGACCACGGGGCTACCCCTCGCCCGTCACCCGCGGCCCCGTTCGCCGACCCTGGTGGACGGGGCCGCGGGCGTTTCCGGGCCGCACGAACACCTCCACCCCTTCGCCGTCACCGCCCCGTTCGCGTCCCACTCGTCCCGGCGGAGCCGCACGTCCCCGACCGCGAACCCGACGACCGCCTACCACCCGCCCTGCGTTCACCGCTGTCCGCCCGCCGTTAATCCGCCCCCCATCCGTGTCAAACTTCCTTGCCGGCGGGCCTACCCGTCGCCGGCCCGTCACTCGCCTCTTGTTCCCTCCCCTCTGACACCCGTCCCACCCGTCCCACCCGCGGCATTCGCCGCGCCGGAGCCCGTCATGCCCGAACCGCCGCCCCCCGCCATCAGCCGCGATTTCCTGTCCGTCCTGCCCCGCGTGTTCGCCGTCGTCCGCTTCCACCTCCGCCAGGTTCGCTGCCCGCACCGCCGGGAAGAAGCCACCTGCGAGGCCGTCGCCCTGTGCTGGGTGTGGTTCGTCCGCCTCGCCCGCCGCGGCCGCCGCCCGCACACGTTCGCCACCCGCCTGGCCGGGTACGCCGCCCGCGCCGCCCGCTCCGGCCGGCGGGCGTGCGGCAGCGAGCCGGTGGGCGACGTCTGCTCGCCCGCGTGCTCTCAACGGAAGGGCGTGCGGCTCACCTCGCTGTCCGCCCCCGACAGTCTGGCCGAAGCCGTCCACGACAACACCCGCACGCCGGTGCCCGACCAGGTGCAGTTCCGCCTCGACTTCCCCGCCTGGGTCGGCTCCCTGGTGGCGGCCAAGCGGCGGGTGCTCGACCGCCTGCTGGCCGGCGACCGGACGTCCGAAGTGGCCGCCGTGGAGGGCGTGTCCGCCGCCCGCGTGTCCCAGGTGCGGGCCGAACTCCGCGCCGACTACGCGCGGTACTGCGGCGACCGCGGCTGAACTGCGTGTTCCCATTCACCACCCCAGACCCGCCGGTCACCCCGGCGGGTCGTTCCTTTGGAGACAGTACCATGACCGCGACCCTGAACGGCCGCCCGCCCCGCAAGCAACTGGGCGACCAACTCGACCGCCTCGACTCGATCCTCGACGTGCTGGCCGACGCCCTGCCCGCCGCCGTCGCCGACGCGTGCAAGGAGGGGGCGAAGCAGGCCATGAAGGAGGTGGTGTTGGAACTGCTCACCAACCCGGACGTCCGCGCCCTGCTCACCGCCGGCGTGCCGACCGCGCCGCCCACCCCGACGGTGCCGACCGTGACGAAGCCGAACTGGTGGCAGGTGCTGAAGGCGAAGCTGACGCAGTGGAAGGACGCCGCCCTCGACCGGGCGACG
>JANNQE010000569.1:0-8910 GCA_031441625.1 Planctomycetia bacterium | reverse complement strand
CCGGTCGCGGCGAAGAGCACCCGGCTGCGTTCCTGAGCGGGTACTCGGGGTTCGTGCATGCCGACGGCTATTCCGGCTACAACCCGGTCCACGGGTCCGGAGCCCGGCACCTGGGCTGCTGGGCTCACGTGCGACGGAAGTTCGTGGACGCCCGGACCAACAACGCGGCGAAGGCGAGCGAAGCCCTGGCGTACATCCGCACGCTCTACGCCGTCGAGAAGGAGATCCTCGACGAGGAACTCGTGGGCGAAGCCGTGGTGTTCCGCCGGCAAGCTCGAGCCGGGCCGATCCTGCGGAAGTTGGGTGAGTGGTTGGAGGTGGAACAACGCAGTGCGTTACCGAAAAGTCCCTTCGGTCAGGCCGTGTCGTACGCGATCAACCAGTGGGCGACGCTCGGCCGGTACTTGGACGATCCCCGGTTCACCATCGACAACAACGTCGCGGAACGCGCGGTGCGACCGCTGGCTGTTGGCCGCAAGAACTGGCTGTTTATAGGCGGCGACGGTGGACTTTCGAGTGCCGCAGTGCTGATGAGCCTGTGCGCGTCGGCGAAGAGGCATGCGTTGAACCCGTGGGCGTACCTGACCGACGTGTTGACGCAACTGGCCGCCAAACCGGCCGACGTGACGCATCTGTTGCCCGACGCCTGGGCCAAACAGCACCTTCCCGCCGTCCACTGAGTTCCCAACTCGCCGCACCCGAGCACGACACGCACCCACGCCCGTTCGGTGTGCGCTTCCCCTGAAGCACATCTTGACTCAGGCGCCGGCCGCACCCGCCGGAGCCGACCTGGCCAACCTGCTCCCGGACCGGTGGGCGCGAGGCTCGGCCGTCCCGGCCGCCGACGCCGGTTGAGAACCCCGCCGGCGAGCCGGACGAAAGCGCCGGCGAGGCTCAAACTGGACCTCGCCGGCGCGTTCGCGGTGCCCGGCTACACCAGGATGCCGAACACGTCGTCGTCGCTCGTGGAGGCGTCGTTGGCGAAGATCCACGTCCACAGGTCGGCGGTCGCGGCCCCGCCCGGCGCGAGGTACAGGCCGCCGCCCAGCCCGGTGCCCGACGGCCCGCCGTCGGCCCGGTTGTGAGCGACGAGACAGCCGTGGAGCGTGAGGGTCGGCGTGCCGAGCAGGGTGGGACCGCCGTTGAAGACGCCGCCCCCCGCGCCCAGGCCGCCGTCGCCGCCGGTGGCCCGGTTGTGGACCAGCCGACTGCCGGTGATGTCAGTTGTGCCGCCGAGGGAGTTGGCGATGCCGCCCCCCAGACCCGCGCCCAGGTAGACGGACGCGCCGCCGCCGGTGTTGCCGCTGCCGCCGGCGACCTCGTTGTGGGCGACGACGGAGTCGAGCACCGTGAGACTGGCGGGCTGAAAGCCCCCGCCCGCGACCGGGACGGCGGTCGAGTTGTCGATGCCCCCGCCGGTCGCCGTGCCGATGAACCCGACCGGGCCGGTGCCGGTGTTGCCGTTGCCGCCGACGGCCCGGTTCCCGAGGACGGCGCTGTCGCGGACGACGGTTGCGGACCCGCGGGCGGAGAAGATGGCACCGCCGTGGGCGGACCCCACGTCGGCGATGCCCGGAGCCGTGCTGGTGCCGTTATCGCCGCCGATCGCCTCGTTGCCGCGCAGGACGGAGCGGGTCACCTCCAGGAAGTTGCCCCCAGGCGAAACGACCCCGACCGAGATGGCACCGCCCGACGCCGTGGCGGCGGAGAAGCCGGCCGCGCTGTTGACGCTGCCGCTACCGGCGACGGCACGGTTGTCGGTGAGCACGCTGTCGGCGATCGAGGCGCGGCTGCCGAACTCGACATCTATGGCCCCGCCCTCGGTCCGCCCCCGCCCGAGGCTGCCGTTCCCGCCGTGGGCCTCGTTGCGGGTGAGGACGGAGTGGGTCACCACGAGATTCGAAGCCTGAGTGACGAGGATGCCGCCGCCGTGGGCCGGCCCTCCGCCGGCGGCACCGATGGCCCGGTTGTCGCGGATCGTGCTGTCGGTGACCACCGCGATCCCGCCCGTGATGACCGACACGCCCCCGCCGGCTCCACTGATGGTCGGGGTGCCACCGAAGGCGTAATTCTCCGCGACCGTGCTGCGGAGCACGGTCAGGTGCCCGCCGTCCACGGACAGGCCGCCGCCGGACCCGCGGGTGGCGTTGGGGCGGCCGTCGGCGGTGTTGCCGACGACTCGACTGTCGATGACAGTTACGGCGGTGCCGCTTCCGACGCTGTGAACCGCACCGCCGCGGGCGTTGACGGCGGAGGTCGGCCCGCCGACGGCCACGTTCTCCGACAGGATCACGCGGGCGAGCGTCAGGTCGCTGAAGCCCGAGTTGCGGACGCCGCCGCCCACGTCGGCCCGGCCGTGCGCGACCGTCAGGCCCGCGATGGCCACCGTGATCTTCCCGCTCGCGCCGCCGCCGCCGGCCACGTCGAAGACGCGGGACACGCCGTTGCCGCTGACGGTGAGCCGGTTCGCCCCCGGCCCGTCGATCGTCAGGTCGCTGCGGATGTCCAACTCCCCCGTGGTCAGCGTGATGGTTCCGTGAACCTTGTTGGCGAACTGAATCACGTCGGCCCCAGGGTTGGCCTCGGCACCCAGGATCGCGGCCCGAAGCGACCCGTCGCCGCTGTCGGCAGTGTTGAGGACCGTGAAGGTGCTGGGGACGGTCCGGTCTTCGAGCGGCTCGACCCCCAGCCGGGCGGATAGGCGGCCGTTCAGCAGGCGCGTGGGACGGGGGCCGTTCTCCCTGCCGGCCGGCACGACGAGGGAGCGGGCGGATCGCAGCCAGGATGACAGTCGCATGGTCAAGACTCCTCGGGTAAGATTGGCCTGCTGGAGAGAGACGACGGCCCGCTCGGCGCGCAGACCGTGCGCCGGGGCGGTGCCGGACCGGTGGGGGCAAGGACCCCACCGGCCGTTTCTTCGATGGCCGCGATCAGTCGTCGTTCAGAATTGAGCCGACACCGCGGTTCTTGGTGAACAGCCCGTTGATGCTCAGCCCGTACAGGTCCAGGTAGAAGTACTCATTGGTTTCCCGCTTGCTGTCGCCCTTCACTTCGATGGTGATCGTCTTCGTCGTCTCGCCGGGGGCGAAGGTCAGCGTTCCGGTCTTGGTGACGTAGTCGCCGTCGCCCGTCGTCGCCGTGCCGTCCGCGGTGCGGAACGACATCGTCACCGCCTGGTCGTAGGCGGCCGAGAGCGTGACCGTGAAGGTGAACAGCGTCTTCTTGTTGCCGTTGCCCTCCTTCTTGCTCACATCGCCGATACTGATGCGCGGCTCGTCGTCGAGGATGGTGCCCGCCCCTTGGCCGTCGTTGATGACGGCGTTCGTCGGGTTGCTGAGGTTGACGAAGAAGGTCTCGTTCGGCTCGGCGGACCGATCGCCGTTGACCAGCACGGTGATTGTCTTGCTGGTCTCGCCGGGGGCGAAGGTCAGCGTGCCCGCGGCCGCCGTGTAGTCGGTGCCGGCCGTGGCGGTGCCGTTGGCGGTGGCGTAGGCGACGGTGACCGTCTGACCGGAGGCCGCGGCGAGAGTTACGGTGAAGGTGGCACTTCTGGTGCCGGTGTTCCCTTCGCTGACCGTCACGTCGCTGATGCGGACGGAGGTCCAAATCCCGTCGTTGAGCAGCACGCGGAGGTTCGAGCCGTCATCCACAACCGCCACGTCGGCGCGGCCGTCGAGGTTGAAATCCGCGACCGCCGCACCCGCCAGCGCCCAGCCGGATGGGGAGCCGGGGAAGGAAAGCGGCGCTTGGAAGGTGCCGTTGCCGTTGCCCAGGCAAACCGTGACCGTCCGCCCTATGCCCTGAGAGTCGCCGGCGTTCGCGGTCACGAGGTCGGTCTTGCCGTCGCCGTTGAAGTCCGCCGTTGCCACCGATCGCGGGTCGACGCCGGAGACGTAGCTCTGCGGGGGTTGGAAGGTGCCGTTGCCGTTGTTCAGCACCACGTTGCCTCCGGTGCTCGGAAATTGGAAGTTCGAGGAGCGCGCGGTCGCGATGTCTGGCTTGCCGTCGCCGTTGAAGTCGGCCACGGTGACGTCCATGCCGGACATGCCGGTGGGCTGTCCCGCGCCGAACGTGCCGTCGCCCAGCCCGTAGCGAACTTCATCGGCCGTGACGTGGTCGACCTTGCCGTCGGCGTTGAGATCCGCCGCCGCAACTTTGCTGCCATATGACCCGAGCACGCCGAACGACGGCGAAAACGTTCCGTTTCCCTGGCCCAGAGACGCGGCGACATAGCCGTAGGCCCCCCCGGTCTCCGCGTCGGAATACCACCAAGCTTCACCCGTAAACAGGAGGTCCAGGTTGCCGTCCGCGTTGATGTCCGCGACGGCGACGTCGGTGGCGTAGTAGCTCGTGATGAATTCCCCGGGGGGCGGCTCCGGCGGCGCCAACGGCACCGGTTGCGGGGCCTGAAACGTGCCGTTGCCGTTGCCCAACAGCACGGTCGGGGATGCGTATTCGTTTGCCGTCACCAGATCGGTCTTCCCATCCCCGTTGAAGTCGCCCGCCGCGACCGAGAAGGAGTTGCCGTCGGTGGGGAAAGTCTGCGACGAGCCGAACGTGCCGGCGGCGTTGCCGAGCAGCACGCTGACGGTCCGATAGATGCCGTTCGCGACGGCCAGATCAGCGTGCCCGTCGCCATTCAGGTCCGCGGCCACGACCGAATGCTGATTGATGCCGGCGGGGTAATCGACCGGAGCGAGGAAGGCTGGGACACTGCGATCCTCTAACGCTTCGACGCGGAGCCGCGAAGCCGGTGAACTCCGGCGGATCGGCCTCCGCGTGGAATTCGAAGTCAGGGACTTGAAGAAGGTCTGGATCGACATGGGACTCTCCTTTGAGGCGTGGTCTGCGATACAACGGATGGAACATCGTTCCCGGTGCGCAGACCGTGCGCCGGGGCAATGGGTGGCTTGCTTGGCGGTAGGACCCCACCGGCCGCTCTCGGATCCGCACGGGCGAGCCCGCCGGCGTTACTTTTTCAGCAGCGCCTCGGCCTCGCGGCGGAGTTCGTTCACTTCGTCGCTTTCCGGCCACGGGTGGTCGGCAGTCTTGATCAGCGAGACGGCCTTGTCGAAGGCGTCGCGGGCTTTCGCGGCCTGCCCGAGGCGGTGGTGGGCCATCACCCGGAACATTAGATCCCAGGCACCCGGCGGCGCGATGGCGGCCGCGTCGTCGAGCTTCTTGACCGCGTCTTCGAACTTGCCGGCCCGGTACAGCGCCGCCCCCAAGAGTCGGAGGTGGTTCTTGTCTTTTGCGGCAACCTCGGCCAGCGGCAGGAGGAGGTCTACGTCCGAGACGGAGCCCGGCACCGGCAGGCAGGTGCGGAGGACCAGCGCGGCCGACTCCGGGTCGGTCGTGTCGTCCAGCAAGAGGAGCACGTCCGCACACGCCCGCCGATAACCCCGCCGGTCTCCCGCCGCGAAGCAGGCCCACGCGAACTCATGGTGATTCACGGCGCGCTCGGGGTCGAAACGGACGGCCTCCCGATACGCCCGCGCGGCCGCAGGCAGGTCGCCCTTCGCACGCTGGGCCGCCCCGAGGGCCCGCTGAATGTCGTCGGAATACCCGACCTCAATTTGCTGCTGATACGCCGCGACCGCCCCCATGTAGTCGCCCGCGGCAAACAGGAGCTCGCCCAGACACTCCCAGGCGTGGTCGACCTTGGGGTCACAAAGCACCGCCCCGCGGTAGGCTGCGATCGCGCCCGCCCGGTCACCTTTGACCCTCAGAACGCCGCCGAGTCTGACGTGGGGGTGGGGGTCCGACGGGTCGAGGGCGATGGCCTTCCGGAGTGCGGCCGCGGCCCCGTCGAGATCCTTCATGACTTCGAGTGCCCCGCCGAGTCCCGCATGATGGCGGCTCATCTCCTCTTTGCTCATCGCCTCGTTGTCGCCGCCGAAATCGAGAGCGATCACCTTCTTGTACGCGGCGATCGCCCCGACCCATTCCCCGCGCTCGGCCAGTGCGTTGGCGAGGTGGGCGTGGGCGCGGGCGTTCCCAGGGGCGAACCGGGTCGCCTCGCGGAAGGCGGCGACGGCCGCGTCACCATCCCCCACGTTGGTGCCCCTGCTCAGCGTGTGCCCGAGGAGGGTGTGGGCCGCGGGGTTGTCTACCTTGAGGGCGATCGACCGGCGACAGAGCTCCCTGGCGTCGTCGTCGTACCCGCAGTAGGACAGGAGGAATGCCAGGTTGTTGAGCAGCGCGGGGCTGTCCGGCCGCGCGGCCAGGGCGACGCGGCCGAACCCGACGGCTTCGATTCTCGCCCGCATGACCTGCTGGTTCGGGTCGGCCGCTCCCGCGGTCGGCCTCGTGTTCGTGAGGTACACGGCCAGCTGGTGATTAATCCACAGGTCGGTCGGGTGCCGACGTTGGGCCTCCCGCAGCAGCGCGGTGCCCGCGGGTTGATCGACCAGGGACACCCAGAAGGCGAGCATGCTCAGGGTCGCCGGGGGCTGATTCAGGGCCTCGGGTTGCTTGGCCAGGCGCAGGATGGCATGGCGGTCGCCGCGGGCACGCGCCTCGTAGTACTGCCGCCGCCACGGGTCGGGGTGAACCCGCTGGGCGATCGGCATGAGGCGCTCGAACAGCGGCTGGGAGTTGCCGGCGCAGTCGTCGAGCGCCGCTACCAGCCAGTCGCTGATCGGGGACGCCGCGATCCGCCGGGCGGCCTCCGCCGTCGATAACTCGAAGACTGGCAGGCCGAACTCCTTGAACGCCGCCTCGTAATCGCGGCGGGTTTCGCCGGACGTGGTGAGGACTTTGTTCAGGTAGATGTCTTCCAGCCGCGCCACCATCCGCCGTTCGGCCTCGACCTGCCCGAGTTCCGCCAGGATCGCCCGCACCTGCCGGACCAGTGCCTCGTCGGCCACCGGGTTCTGGGCCAGGGTCTCCGCCCGCTGCATGGTCGCCCGCAGGGCCGCCCACGATTCGGCCTCGCCGCGGCCGCTGCGCCCGACCTTCTCGCGGAGCCGGGCCGCGTCCACGAGAGCGTCGCCCAGCTCGCGGTTGACGCTCTTCTCCTGTAGCTCCCGCTCGTCGCGGGCGGCGTCGAGTGCGCCACGGGCCTCCCGCTCGGTGACCAGTCGGTCCGAGGCCAGGCGCTCGGCGACCGTGGCTCGAACGGCCTGCCACGCGCTTACCCCGGCCCCGGCCACGATCGTCACCGCGACCACCGACGCGACGAGCAGCGTCACCTTGTTCCGCCGGGCGAACTTCCGAACGCGGTATGCGGCCGACGGCGGACACGCCTGGACTGGCTCGTCGGCCAGGTACCGCTGCACGTCCGCGGCGAACCCGTTGGCCGTCTCGTACCGCCTCGAGCGGTCCTTCTCCAGGGCCCGCATCACGATCCAGTCCAGTTCGCCGCGCACCACCCCGCTGAGCTTCCGCGGCTCCAGACCCCGACGGGCCGCGATCGACGGCAGCCCCTCGGCCGTCGATAGACGGGTACTCGGCTTCGGCGGCTCCTCCTCCCGGACCAGCCGCAGCACCTCCAGCAGCGCCGCCTTCTTAAGCCGCTTGTGGGTCAGCGGCGTACTCCCGGTCAGCAGCTCGTACAGCAGCACCCCCAGGCTGAACACGTCCGACCGGGTGTCGACGTCGGCGTTGTTCAGCTCGGCCTGCTCCGGGCTCATGTACTCCGGCGTGCCGACCACCGCCCCGAGGCCCGTGAACAGGGTCTTCTCGGTCAGCGGCTGGCCGGCCACCTTGGCCACCCCGAAGTCGATCACCTTCACGACCGGCCGGCCGTCGTACGGGGCGACCAGCACGTTGCTCGGCTTGAGGTCCCGGTGGATGACCCCCTTCTGGTGCGCGTGCTGGACCGCCTGGCAGACGGCGACGAACAGCTCCAGCCGCTGCCGCGGGGTCAGGTGGTGGTCGTCGCAATACTTCGTGATCGGGACGCCCTTGACCAGCTCCATCACGAAAAACGGCCGGCCGTCGGACGTTGCCCCGCCGTCGTGGACCTTGGCGATGTTCGGGTGGTCCATCAGGGCCAGCGCCTGCCGCTCCGCCTCGAACCGGGCCAGCACCTGCCGGCTGTCCATCCCCGGCTTGATGAGCTTGACGGCGACCTTGCGTCGGACCGGCTCGGTCTGCTCGGCCAGCCACACCGTCCCCATCCCGCCCTCGCCGATCACCTCCAACAGCTTGTACCGGCCGGCGATCACGACGCCGGCCTCGGGGCCGGCCTCGGGGCCGGCCTCGGCCTCGCCCGCGGCGGGGGCGTAAGCCGCCGTCCCGCTCGGGGGTCCGGCCGCCTCCTCCAGGAAGCTGCCGGCCCGGCCGTACACCTCCAGCAGGCCGTCCACCCGCCGGCGGAGGGCGTCGTCCGCCCCGCACGCGGCCTCCAAGAACGCCTGCCGCGCGGCCCGGTCGTCCGTCTGCAGGGCTCCGATGAAGATGTCGCGCTCGCTCACGTCTGGCCTCCTGTAGGGCAGTGCGCCGTCCGGACCCGAGTTACGCAACGGGGCCGGAAGTTTTTTCCGATTGGAGTCGGGACCGCGGGGCTTAGACGGCGGGTCGCCCCTCGATTTGCTGCAAAAGCCACGACTTGGCGTAGGCCCAGAGTGAGTCGGCCGTCCGCGGGGAGATGCCGAGGGCGTCGGCCGCCTCCCGGACCGTCAGCCCGGCGAAGTGGCGGAGCTTGACGAGCTCGGCCGCCTGCGGGTCGGCATCGGCCAGCCGGGTGAGGGCCTCGTCGAGCGCGAGCAGGTCGTCGCCGCGCTCGGGGGCGGCAACTTCCAGCCCGTCCAAGTCGATCCGCTCCCGGTCGCCCCCGCGGCGGAGGCGGTGCTTGCGGCGGGCGGCCTCAACCAGGATGCGGCGCATGGCCTCGGCGGCGGCACCGAAGAAGTGACCGCGGCTGTTCCAATGCGGAGGAGTCTCCACCCCCACGAGACGGACGTA
>JANNQE010000568.1:0-3114 GCA_031441625.1 Planctomycetia bacterium | reverse complement strand
CACACCCACCCGGTCACTCCGTTCCCGGTTCCATGTCGGGCCTCACGTCCCCTGCGGGGACTGTTCGACCACGACCTACACAGGCACTCATGCCGCGCCGCTGATGCTCTTGGCGCTCTCGAACAGCTTGCCGGCCGGCGGGGGCATACCGGTCGGGCCGCCGGCCGCGCCGCACCACGGATGTGCCCGCAGACTGGCCATCACCCGCTCGGCGATGCTCAGCGCCTCGCGGCCGTCCTCGCCCGTCACCCGCGGGGTGGTCCCCGACTTCACGCAGTCCACGAAATGCCGCAGCTCGCTGGTCAGTTGGTCCCACTTGCGGTCCCCGTCCACACCAAGGATTTCCAGGTGCTTGCCCCACACCTCGTCCTTCAGGCGGGCGCGGGCGGCGGCGTCCTAGCGTTCGGGGTGCAGGCCGTGCCGCCGCAGGCTGTCGGAGTTGACCGCCCTGAACCGGCTCACGTCACTCGACCTGTCGTACACGCCGGTGACGGACGCCGGGTTGAAGGAGTTGGCCGGGCTGAAACGACTCACCTTTCTCGACGTGTTCAACACGAAGGTGACGCCCGACGGGGTGGCGAGGCTGAAGAAAGCGGTACCGGAGTGCATCATCCTCAGTGATCCCGCCCCCCGCCCCGCCGGGGGGTGAGGTCTCCGCCCGAACCTTGCCGCCTGTATCCCCCGCCTTATAACGCACCCATCCTCTCCCGGACCAGCCCAACCGCCCCCGCCGCCCGGCGGCCCGATCCCGGCGCGTCCGCTCTCGCACTCACCGTCCTTCCTTTTTTTCGGAGCGCTCCCGGATGGGTACGACCGCACGCCAGCAGGCGATTCAGGCCATCGCCAACAACTTCCACCAACTGGACAACCTGGACTTCCGCACCGAACACCTGAAGGACCTGTTCGGGGTGAACGTGTTCCACGAGGAAGAGCAGAAGAGCCGCCTGCCGAAGCCGGTGTTCAAGGCCCTGCAACGGACCATCAAGTTGGGCGTGCCGCTCGACCCGACCGTCGCCGACGCCGTCGCCAGCGCCATGAAGGACTGGGCGCTCGAGCACGGGGCCACGCACTACACCCACCTGTTCCAGCCGATGACCGGGCTGACGGCCGAGAAGCACGACAGCTTCCTGAGTCCCACCGGCACCGGCGCGGCCCTGGCCGAGTTCAGCGGGAAGGAGCTGGTGAAGGGCGAACCGGACGCCAGCTCGTTCCCGAGCGGGGGCATCCGGGCGACGTTCGAGGCCCGCGGGTACACCGGCTGGGATCCGACCAGCCCGGCGTACATCCGCGAGACGCCGAACGGGGCCACCCTGGTCATCCCGACCGTGTTCGTGTCGTGGACGGGTGAGGCGCTGGACAAGAAGACGCCGCTCCTGCGGAGCATGGAAGCCCTGAGCGCGCAGGCGCTGCGCATCCTGAAGCTGTTCGGCAACCACGACGCCAAGAAGGTGTTCGCCACCGTCGGCCCGGAGCAGGAATACTTCCTGATCGACAAGAACTTCCTGTACGCCCGGCCGGACCTGCTGGCCTGCGGACGCACCGTCTTCGGGGCCAAGCTGCCGAAGGGCCAGGAACTGGAAGACCAGTACTTCGGCACCATCCCCGAGCGGGTGATCGCGTGCATGGCGGACGCGGAAGCCGAGATGTTCAAGCTGGGCATCCCGGTGAAGACGCGGCACAACGAGGTGGCCCCCAGCCAGTACGAGATCGCCCCCCTGTTCGAGGACAGCAACCTCGCCTGCGACCACAACCAGCTCACCATGGACGTGCTGCGGCGGACGGCCGAGAAGTACGACCTGGTCTGCCTGATGCACGAGAAGCCGTTCGCCGGCATCAACGGGAGCGGCAAGCACAACAACTGGAGCATGGCCACCGACACCGGCGAGAACCTGCTCAACCCCGGCGACACCCCGCACGACAACGCGCAGTTCCTGGTCTTCTGCGTGGCCGTCATCCGCGCCGTCGCCAAGTACCCGGAACTGCTGCGGGTGACTGTGGCCAGCGCGGGCAACGACCACCGGCTGGGGGCGAACGAGGCCCCGCCGGCCATCATTAGCATCTTCCTCGGCGACCAACTGCAAGACGTGATGGACCAACTGGAGCGCTCGGACTTGAAGAGCACCAAGCAGGGCGGGTACATGGAAGTGGGCGTGACGGTGCTGCCCAAGCTGCCGAAGGACGCCGGCGACCGCAACCGCACCAGCCCGTTCGCCTTCACCGGCAACAAGTTCGAGTTCCGGGCGGTGGGCAGCAGCTTCAGCATCAGCGGGCCGAACGTGGTGCTGAACACCATCGTGGCCGAGAGCCTGGACTTCATCGCCAGTACGCTGGAGGCCGACACGAAGGGCGGCAAGCCGCTGGCCAAGGCCATCCAGGACCTGCTGCCGGGCGTGCTGAAGGAGTCGAAGAAGGTGGTGTTCAACGGCGACGGGTACAGCGAGGAGTGGCACAAGGAGGCCGAGACCCGCGGCCTGCCGAACCTGAAGAACACCGTGGACGCCATCCCCACGCTCATCGCCAAGAGCACCATCGACCTGTTCGCCAAGTACAAGGTGCTGAGCGAGCGGGAGCTGCACGCCCGGTACGCCATCTTCTGCGAGAGCTACGTGAAGACGGTGAACATCGAGGCCAACCTGATGGTGAACATAGGCAAGACGATGATCCTGCCGGCGGCCGTGCGGTATCAGGGCGAAGTGGCCGCGGCGGTGAACGCGACCAAGGCGGCCGGCGTGGACTGCGCCGCCCAGTTCGACCACCTGAAGGAACTGACGGCCACCATCACCACGTTCCAGAAGGCGCTCGCCGCGCTGGAGAAGGCGCACGGGCACCACGCGGAGGGCACCCCCTACGACCACGCCAAGCACTTCCGCGACCACGTGCTGCCGAAGATGGTCGAACTCCGCACCGCCGCGGACACCCTAGAAACGCTCGTGGCCGACGACCTGTGGCCGCTGCCCACCTACCGCGAGATGCTGTTCATGAAGTGAGCCGAACGGCGAGCCTCGGACCCACCCGGCCAGCCGGGTGGGTTTTTTCGTGTCGGAGTAGCCGCGACTCCCGTTACGCTAACATTGAACCACCGATCGTGTTCGTGACGAGAACGCCGTCAGACGC
>JANNQE010000567.1:0-7526 GCA_031441625.1 Planctomycetia bacterium | reverse complement strand
CCCAAGGCCGCTACCGCCCTTGCGTCCGATTCGCCGTTGTGTTCATCTATCGTCGGGGTGGGGCCACCCTACCTGTCGGACCTGAACACAACCCCTCGCCGGCCCCGCCCCGGAGGTGCCGCATGGCGACGCTGAACAAGGTGATGCTCATGGGCCGACTGACGGCCGACCCGGAAGCCCCGCGGGTGCTGCCGAACAGCGGGAGCACGGTCGTGAAGTTCAGTCTGGCCGTCGGCCGCAGCCGCAAGAACCCGCAGACCGGCCAGTGGGACCCGGACCCGAACCCGCTGTTCATCGACTGCGAGGTGTTCAGCCGGCCGGACGCCAAACGGAACCTGTGCGACGTGATCAGCCGGTACGTGAAACGGGGCGACCCGCTGTTCATCGAGGGGCGGCTCCAACTGGACAAGTGGGACGACAAGAACGGCGGCGGCAAGCGGAGCAAGCACAAGATCGTGGTGGACAGCATCGAACTGCTCGGCGGGCGGGGCGGCGGCGACGCCGGCGGCGGGACGGGCGACGAGGACGGCGCGCCGACCGGCATGGCCCGCGGCGGCGGTAACAATTTCGGTGGGGGCAGCGGCGGCGGCAGCGGTGGCGGCGGTCGCCCACAACAGAACCGCGGCGGGTTCACCCCGCCGGACGACGAACCGCAAGGTGACGGGGAAGGCATCCCGTTCTGATTCGGGTGGGTCGCTCTCGCCGAGAGCGACTTCAGGAACCGGCTCTCGGCGAGAGCCGGCCACCCTAAAATGACTCACGCCCCCACTGTGGGGGCGGCTTCTGGGGTGGGGCGAACGTGTCCCACCTCTAACCCCTGGGCCAGCGACCCACGGGGGACAGAACCGGGCGGGGCCGACATCAATCCGTGTCGGCTTCACCCATTTCCCAACGGGTGATGCGATGGCGAAGACCAAGACGAAAGAGAAGAAGGGCAAAGCGTCCGACAAGCCGGCCGGCCGCGTGCTGCCGGTGAAGAAGGTGCGGAAGCGGAACCAGGTGAAGAAGGGCCCGCACGGCGGCACGCTCATCGTGCTCGTGGAAGACGTCACCCACGTGGGCAATGCCGGGGACCAGGTGGAGGTGAAGCCGGGGTACGCCCGCAACTACCTCATCCCGAACGGGTACGCCGTCATCCCCAACCCGCACGACCTGAAGCTGCTCGAGCGGCACCAGATCAAGGTGACGAAGGCCCGCGACGCCAGGGTGGCCGACCTGAAGGTGCTGGCCGAACAGCTCTCCCGCCTGCCGTCCGTCACCATCGAGGCGCAGGCGAACGAGGAGAACCACCTGTACGGCTCCATCGGCCCGATCGAGATCAGCAAGACCCTCAAGGGCAAGAACCTGATGGTCGAGCCGGACATGGTGAAGCTGGAGCACCCGATCAAGGAGGCGAACACGCTGACCGAAATCCCGCTCGCCCTCGGGTACGGCATCGAGGCCAAAATCCAGGTGCTGGTGGTCGGCCTGACGCAAGTGGCCGGCAAGAAGTGACCGCGACTGACGAGCCGCGACCGCGAGGGCGCGGGTGATATCAACCCGCACCCTCGCGGCCGCGGCTCGTGAGATCTACTCCCATGTCCGAACTGTCCGCCGACGAACTGTTCGACGCCATCGACCGCCTCGTGATGGCCCTGCTCACCCGGCACGGCATCTCCGCCCCACCGGTGGACGCGGTCGCCCTCGCGGTGCGGGCGTACGGGTACGTGGTGCGTGAGGAGGAAGGGGACGACGAGCCGCGGCGGTACGGCGACCGCCCGAAGCCGAAGCCCCGCGGGCGGGTGCTGGCGTTCTTGCCCACGCACTCGGAGACGGCCAAGAACTCCCTCGCCGCGCGGGCGTGTGCGCGGGAACTGATCGCCGAGTTGCTGCCCAAGATGGGCATTGCCGCCGGCACCGAGAACAAGTCGGCGCAAACGCAACTGGTCGGCCTGATCGCCCCGCGTCTGGTGCTGCCCACCCGCTGGTTCGCCGCGGCCGCCCGCAAGGCCAACGCCGACGTGGTGCGGCTGCACGACGAGACGTTCCCCACCGTCGCCTACGAGTGGCTGTCGCTCCGCCTGCTCGACCTGGACGAGCCGTGCTGCATCGCCATCGTGGACGACGGCAGTGTCAGCACCCGCCGCGGCAACTTCGCCCAACTGACGAAGAAACTGACCGCCGCCGAGCAGGCGTGCGTCGAGAAGGTGCAGGCGACGGAGGAGCCGCAGGCGGTTCGGGCGGACGGGTGGGCGGCCCGCGGGTGGCCGATCCCGACCGGCCCTTTCAACCGAATCGTTTTGCGGAGCGTGCCCGACGACCTATAATGGGCGGACGTTCACCCGCCGGCGGCCGCTCCCCCCGAGCCGGCCGCCGAGTGCTTTCCGGCCTCGTGTTCACAGTCCCGACATCCCACGCCGGCGCGTCGAAAGAGAGGGCGGCTATGGCAGACGACCGCATCCCCATGACCCGCGACGGGTACGAGAAGAAGAAGGCGGAGATGGACCACCTGCAAGGGGTGGTCATGATCGAGATCACCAAGCGGGTGGCCTCGGCCCGCGACCTCGGCGACCTGAGCGAGAACGCCGAGTACCACGCCGCCCGCGAGGACCAGGGCCAGTTGCAGGCGAAGATCGACCTGCTCAAGAGTCAACTGGCCCGCGCGTACTTCGTGGACAAGGGCGCGCTGCCGAAGGGCGAGGTGGCGTTCGGCAGCCGCGTCACCGTGTTCGACGAGGACCTGGACGAGGAGGAGACGTTCGTCCTCGTCGGCTCCGGCGACGAGGACCCGGCCAAGGGCCGCATCCTCACGTCCAGCCCCATCGGGCAGGCGCTGCTCGGCAAGAAGAAGGGCAAGACGGCCGAGGTGCAAGCGCCGAAGGGCGTCCTGCGGTTCAAAGTGCTGAAGATCGAAGCCACCACCGACTGACCCGACACCGTTCGCGGCGAGCGGCCGTGACCCGCTCGCCCCGCGAGTGGGTTCCTTTTCGACACACCGCTCGCCCCGCGAATCAAACACCTCTCCGATCCGCTCGCGGAACGAGCGGACCACTTCCCGCCGCGTCAGGGCCTGTCGCATGAGTGCCGCGTCCGTTCAGTGCCCGCTCTGTTTCACCCGCTCGCCCGCCCCGGCCGCCGGCGGCGCGGTGCAGTGCCCGAGCTGTGCCCACGCCTTCACCCCGCCGTCAGCACTCCCGCCGCCGCGCAAGAACCCGGACGTGCCCTACGTCCGTGTGTTGTCAACCGGCGGCACTGCGAAGAGTGAACCGAAGCCGGCCGAACCGCAACCTGCCCGCCGCGCCGACGAGGGAGACCGCCCGCGGACGCGATCCCGCCGCCGGTACGACGACGACGAGCCGGCGAAGCGGGGTGGCTCCGCCCTCCCACTCGCACTGATCGCCGGCGGGGTGCTGGCGGTCCTCACCCTCGGCGGGGTGGTGGCCGTTGGAGCGGTACTGTTCGCCAGGCCGGCGGTCGCCACCGCACCCGTTGCCGTCGCCTCCCCTCCGCCGTGGGCGATAGCGAATCCTGACGAGGTAAAGGTGGTGTCGGAGCCGGTGGACGAACCGCCCGACCCGCGATTCCCGGAGCGGCCGTGGGTGGAAATGCCCGGCCGGGTGGCCCCGCGACCGGGTGAAAAACTCGACCCGAACACCAACGCCGTCATCACCAAGCACAAGGCGAAACTGAACGCGACGGCGAGCACGCAGTGGCAGAACTGGCCGGTCACTCACCTGCTCGACGGCAAGGAAGCGACCTCGTGGTACTCGAACACCCCGGACAACACGTTCGAGAAGGTGTACCCGTGGGTGATGGTGGCGTTCCCCGAAGACGTGAGCGTCAAGCGGGTGACGATCCTCGGCAACCGCGACCCGGAGTACCCGAGCGGGTACACGGTGACCGAGGGGACGCTAGAACTGCTCGACGCGAATGGCAAAGTGATTTCGACCCACGCGGTGATCGACGCGGGGGAGAAGTTCGACTTCGACCTGCGGCTGGACAAGCCGACGACGGTGCGGGCGGTGCGGTTCACCATGACCAAATCGGTGAACGGGTCGTGCGGGCTGGGCGAGTTTCAGGTGGAGTGACCATGGGCGTGATCGACTTGTTCCGCCTGACCGGCAAGACGGCGTTCATCACCGGCGGCAGTCGCGGGCTGGGGCGGGCGATGGCGGCGGCGCTGGCCGACGCCGGGGCCGACCTGATCCTCGTCGGCCGCGACGCCGACTCGCTGGCCGTGGCACGGGAAGAATTGAGTGCCGGCGGGCGACGGATCGACACCGTGACGGCTGACGTGAGCACCCCCGATGGGGCGAAGCGGGCGTGTGACACCGCGTTGTCACTCGGCCGCGACATCGACGTGCTCGTCAACAACGTGGGCGGGCGGCGGCTGGACGTGGCGACCGAAGACGTGCCGGTGGACGACTGGCAGCGGATGTTCGACCTGAACCTGACGGCCGCGCTGGTGTGCTGTCAGCAGTTGGGCAAGCCGATGCTGGCCCGCGGGCGGGGGAGCGTGGTGAACGTGACGAGCATCGCCGGGCCGATCGCCATGAAGGGCATCCGCGGGCGGCACTACGAGGCGGCGAAGGCGGCGCTGGCGGCGCTCACGCGGAGCCTGGCGGCCGACTGGGCCGCCCGCGGGGTGCGGGTGAACGCCATCGCGCCGGGGGTGTTCGAGACCGACCCGAACAAGAAGTGGTTCGCCACCATGCCGGCCTTCCGCGACACGTTCCTGGATCACATCCCGATGGGGCGGTTCGGCGTGCCGGCCGAACTCGGCCCGGCGGTCGTGT
This sequence comes from Planctomycetia bacterium, assembly GCA_031441625.1. GTDB lineage: Bacteria > Planctomycetota > Planctomycetia > Gemmatales > Gemmataceae > JALHQU01. The sequence continues at coordinate 2,751 of JANNQE010000567.1, read as the reverse complement.
TCCTGGCGTCCGACGCCAGCAGCTACGTGACCGCCGCCACCCTGGTGATCGACGGCGGGTTCACCGCGTGGTGAAGTGGTTGTGTTGGTGAGCCGCCTGGGTTCCGAGCACCCAGGCGGTTCACCGCACGCGCCGCTCGGCAAGCGGCACCTCCTCAAATCACTTCTTGCCGCCGACGGGCAGTTGGACGGCGTTCAGGATCTCACCCGTCTCGTCGTTCTGCACCAGCACGATCACGCTCAGGTGCTCGAACTTGAGCGGGCGGTCGGGGTTGCTGAACGGCCGCGTGTCCTTGTGGTACGTGGCCATGTAGTCGCCGAGCGTCTTCTTCAGGTCGTCCAGCTTCACGCTCGCGGTCGCCTTGCCGCCCTTCAGGTCGGCCGCCTTCCACCCGCCCGCCTGGCCGAACATGCTGCGGACGACCTGGTGGTCAGGCGGATGCCGTTCCCGCCCAGGTACCGCACTTCCTCTTCGGCCAGCACGATCCGCACGGTGGTGCCTTCCGTCTTGCCGCTCACGGTGGCGTCCACCTTCACCTCGCCGGCGTCCAGTTTGGCGGTGCCGGTGACGGTCACGTCGGCCTTCTTCTCCAGGGTGGCGTCGATGATCGCCTTGTACTGGTCGTACTTACTCTTAGCGTTCCCCTTGCCGCCGCCGCCGCCGGCCTGCGGCTTGCCGTCGAACACCGAACTCGGCACGCCCCGCATGTCCTGCGGGAACAGCTTGCCGTAGTACGTCCAGCGGGCGAGGGTGTCCGGGTTGGTCATCGGGTCGGGGCCGGGGATGTGCTGGTGGTATTGCAGCAGGATCAAGTCTTTCGGCGTGTAGGCGGTTTCGAGGGCGTCGAAGGCCAGGTCGGCGGCCACGCACGGCGGGCACATGGCCCCGGTGAACATCTCGAACACGGCCACGCGGTTGGCCTCCTTGTCCTTGCGACCGCTGAACTTCTCGGGGGTGAAGTCGATGGCCGTCTTCTTGTACTCCACGTCCAGCTCGCCTTCCATCTTGTCCACGGTGGCGAAGGTGGCCTTGGCGGCGTCCGCCTTGCCGCCCTTCGCCTGCGCGCCGCCGAGCGCCTTGAGCGCCCGCACCTTGGAGCCGAGCGGCCCCTTCTCGGTGTTCGCCACCGCCTTCCCGGCGTAGGCCAGCGCCGCCGCGCCCAGGCCGTCTTGCGCGGCCAGGGTTTCGGCCGTGTTCAGGACGGCGTTCCGCTCGGCCCGCGGGCCGTGAGCGGCGGCCGCCTTCAGCCCCTTTTCGGCCCACTTCTTCACGTCGTCCGGCTTGGCCTTCATGGCCCCGCTCTGGGCGAGCAGGTCCGCCGCCACGAAGTACAGGACGGCGTCGTCGCTCGTCCCCTCGACGACCTTCTGGAGCAGGGCCGGGGCCTCGGCGATCGCCTTGGCCGACGCCTTCTTCGCCTCGTCCAGCAGCTCCTTCTTCTTGTCCGCGTCCTTCTCCTGCTGGGCCTTGGCGCGGAGGGCGAACGGCTCGGAACGGAGCTTGGTCAACTCCTTCAGGTCGTCAGGTACGGTCAGCGTTTCGATGGCGGTCCGCGGGGTCAGTTCGTCCAGGTCGGTCTTGCTGACGACCGCCCGCGACACGCGGGTGTCGTCCCCCAGGGTGCCGACCACGCGGCCGCCGTCGGCCGCCACCTTCCCCTCGAACGTCCACTTGATCGGCCCGCTCAGTTCGGCCGTCACCAGCCCGTTCTTGACCGCCCAGCCGGACAGCTTCCACTCGTTCGGCCCGCCGCTCACCACCTTCACGTCCGCCTTCCCGTCGGTCGTCTTCAGTTCGAACACGACGGCGCGGGAGAGGGAGGCGGGGGACGACGAGTAGCCGAGGACGTACTTGCCGTCGGGCAGGGTGGGGTCGGCGGCGGGGGCGACGGCGGCGAGGGCGGCCGTGACCGCGACCGCCAGCAGGCAGCGCGCGAACATGATGGAGGTGCTCCGAGGTGGGGACCACCGGCCGGGGCCGAGTGCGCCGACGGTGGGCGGATATGCTACGAGAGACGTGCGTGCGAGGGCGGAAATTCATCGACGTAGTGCGAGTGCCAACTGCTGATGTCGAACCACCCTCGTCAGGGTGCGGGCGAACTCCGGCGTCAGCTTTTGGCTGAGCGGCCGGAGCAGTTCATTCATGACAGGGCGGGTGGTGGTGGTGGACATGACCAGGAGTTTACCACACCGAATCGCGGGGTGGGGGGGCGAACGTCGAACGGACGAGCTACGGTCGGTCGAAGGGTGTCACACTCACCGGCAGCCGCGTCATCGGGTCGATTTCGCCGACGAACTGCGGGCCGTACACCGCCTCGACCACGCGGATCGGCCCCTGAATGTGAGCGTTGAACTCGGGCAACTCGGCGGCCGGCACCCACAACTCGCGGTAGATCGGCCCGCCGCCGAGTTGTTGCACCGGGTAACTGGACACGAACTCGTCCGGGATGTCGAACTCGGTCACAAACCCGCAGTGCCCGGCCTCGCTCTCCCGACTGTTCCACTGAGTGACAATTGCGACGGCGTATTCGCGGGTCAGGACCGGGTAGAAGATCGGCTGCCACGTGAACCGCGGCGGGTACTCCCGCCACCCGGACGCGGCGAGCAGTTCGAGTTCTTTCAGCCCGACGGGTCGGAAGAGCGTCACGGCGTGGGTTCCGGGAAGGACGGGCGGCGTGCATCCGACGAGCCGCGACCGCCAGGGTGGGGTGGTGGAATCACCCGCACCCTGGCGGTCGCGGCTCGTGTGACC
>JANNQE010000566.1:0-15213 GCA_031441625.1 Planctomycetia bacterium | reverse complement strand
GAACACGCCCACCTGGCAGTTGTCGGTCTTGCCCAACCGCCCGCACCACTGCCGCGCCACGCCGACGGACTTGGCCCCCTTCTTGGGGAAGGCGGACGGATCGAAGACGAGCACGGCGTCGGGTTCGCCGATCTGCTGGCCAACCTGGGTGGCGAGAGTGGCGATCAGGGGCTGGTGGTCCCAGGGCACCTGACCAACGAACTTCTGGAGTCCCTGGCATCCCTGGTCGTGGAGGGAGGCGATGCCCTCGCCGGTCTTGGACGCGAGCGAGGAGAGGAGTCCCTGGAGGTACTCGCGGGTGTGGGTTCGCAGTTCGGGTTCGGTCAGAGATCGGACGAAGGGTTGGAGGAACTCGTCGAGTTGGGGAAGCACGTCGGCGGCGAGATCCGGCGGACACACGGCGGAGTCGAGCATCTCCTGCCGACGGGCTTCGAAGCGAGGGTCCATGTCCTCTCCCGATTCGCGACGGGCGACGCAAGGAATGATTGCAGAACACGTTGCAACTGGGAATGGACGGATACAGTCGAATTAAGACCGGACATTTCTAATGGGGTTCAACACGGGGATGGGCGGGCCCGCAGCCGATGCCCGAATTGTGAAAAAATGTACAGGTACGGTGGGCCGTGCCCGGCGAACCGACCCCGACCGCCTACGGCTGGTCGGCCGACATCACCGACGCCGACCGGCTGGCGAGGGTGTTGGGGTTGACCCTGACACGGGCGACGAGGGCGAGTGACTCCGCCCCGCCGCGGATGCCAGTCACGACTTGTAGGCGTACCCGACGGTCGTGGTGGTCGGCGTGGTGCCGCCGGTGTACGTGTACGACGGCGGCGGGGGCGGCGGCGGGCTGGTGGGGGCGAGGTGGTGCCCGGCAGGGTGCCGGTGGTCGGCGCCGTCGGGCCGATCGGGTCGCTGCTCACCGCCCCGAACAGCCAGTACCGCACCGGCGGGGCCGACTGGCCTTTGTTGCTGCTCACCGACACCACCACCTGGTATTCACCCGCGGGGAGCAGCACCGCCCCGTTCACCTGCCCGGTGAGCGGGTTCACCGTCCACTCCCCGACCAGATCCGAACTGCCGCCGTCATCGTCGTCATCGTCGTCATCGCCACCCGATGTATTCTCGTTGACCCTGAACACCTGCAACGTCACCAGCGAGTCGGCGAGCGAGGCCGCGGACACGTTGAGCGACAGTTGCACCAGCCGGGCGTTGTCGAGTACGAGGCGACCCTCGGCCTCGGTCACGGAGGTGTTGAGCACCCCGCTGTCGAGTTGGGTCAGCCCGCGAACGACGGGTGTGGTGAAGGCGGCGGTCAGTTGGTAGTCGCCGCTGGCGTCCGTACCGTCCGGCGAGCGGACGACGACGAAGTACGTCGCCCCGCGACTCATGCCGAGCACCTGGAGGGTGGTCTTGGAGTTGCCCGACTCGAGCACCTGGACCACGAGCGGGTTGCCGTTCCCGTCGTACACCTTCACGTCCGGGGCGGTGCGGTTGCCTCGCAGGTTCCGCACCTCGATCTGGAGGGCGTCGGACGCCGGCACCACCGGGGCGGTCAGCCGGTAGGCGTCCACGTCCGCCTTCCCTTCCAACTTGCCGGTGACGCGGAACCGGTCGTGCTTCTCGGCTGACCAACTGGGCAACTCGGAGGCGGTGGCAATCGTCTCGTTCGTGCCCCGGTCCTCGACCGCCTTCGCACTCCCGTTCACCTTCACTGAGTCCAGGTTGAGGGTGAGCAGATACCGGCCGACGGCGAACACGTCGGTGCTCGGGGACGACACGCGGGCGAAATACCGAGTGTCCGCTTTCGCGTTCGAGAGGGTGAGGGTGAAGTCTTTCGCGCGGAGCGGGTCGGTCGGGCCGCTCTTGGCCACCAGCTTGCCCGTCGAGTCGTACACCTCGATGGTGGCCACGGCCGAGCTGATGCCGGCGGTGCGGAGGGTGACGGTCGGCTTGTCCGCCCCGGCCGGAACGGTGAAGCTGAACACGTTGGCGTCACCGACGCGGGTCAGATCCCCGGTCAGAACCTGGTACAGATTCGGCGACAGGGCGGTGGCGGTGGCGAAGGTGTCGTTGCCCGTCGCCCCCTCGTACCGGTCCGGGGTGCGAACTCCGTACACCGCCTGGACCCCGGCGATGTCGGCGGCCGTCAGCCCCGATTTCACGCCGGTGTACCCTTCCGTGATGGCCGACGCCGGGTCGGCGGAGTGGTCCAGGCCGAACACGTGCCCGGCCTCGTGCAGGGCGGTGGTGTACACGTCGTACCCGCTGCCGCCCGTGCGGCCGACGGCGAACCGCTTGGCCGTGTTGAACAGCACGTCCCCGGACCACGTGCCGACCGCCGGGTCGGACGGGACGGCGTTGGCCAACGAATCGGCTGACAGCGCGGTGGCACCGATACGGATGTCACCGAAGCGGTTATCCCCCTGGCGGTCGCCGGCCACCCCGAACGCGTCCCCGCTGTCGGCCACGACGGCCACGTTGGCGTTCGTGACGGCGGCCCACGTCTGGAACGCCCGTAGTGCTTCCAGTTGCCACGCGTCGCCCTTGCCGGTCGATTTCATCGCTTCGAACAGCTTCGATTTGTCCGCGCCGAGGGGGGTGTTGTCCGGGGCGAAACTGAGGGTGAGCGCGTTGGCATCCACCCACGGCGTGCCGACGACGGTCGTCACGGTGGACGGGTTCTCCCGTCGCTCGAGCGACTCCATCCGAAGGACTTGTGACGGCGAAGGCATGACACACCCCGTGCGTGGGCCGAGAGAGAGACCGGTGTGACGAGACGGGGGGCGTCGCGACAGACGGTGCGTAATGAGGAACCCGGTCGGGCCTGGACACCCGCCACTCGTTTCCGAATCTTTTTCCGCCACCGTCCGGAAGTCGGTCAGCGGTCGGCGGTGCCCGCCCCGTGGAGGGCTTTCGCCGCCTTCACCACCCGCCCGAACTCGGGGTCGTCGCGGATCGGCGTCAGGTCGGTGTCGGCGTCGACGAATTCCAACCCGTACCCACTTTTCAGCGCCTGCCACACCAGCCGCACGGCCTCGGTGCGGTCGTCCGGGCGGTCGGCCGAGGCGAGGGCGAAGATGCACCCGACCTGATAAAGCGTGGGCGGCTTGCCGTCGCGGAGGAGGGCGTCGCGGGCGTCTTGTCGGGCGGCCTGCCACTTGCCGCGGCGGGCGAGCAGCACCCCGCGGCCGGCGCGGAAGGTGGCCGAGTCGGGGTACGCCGTCACCACCTGATCGAGCACCCGCTCGGCGTCGTCCGGGCGGTTCAGCCGCTCGGACAGCAGGTGCGCTTTCAGTTGCAGGCCGGGGGCGGACAGCGGGTTCAGCTTCAGCGCCTGTTCCACGTCGGCGAGCGCCGCCGTCGGGTCGGCGGCCATCCGCACCTCGGCGCGGGAAACCCAACTGAGCTCGTCCGCCGGCGTGTCCCGCAACCCGCGGGCGCGGTCGGCCCCCGCCGCCACGCCGTCCCCCAGTGCGTCGCGGACGGACGCCCGCAGGAAGAGCAGCCGCGGGGTGGCGTCGCCGCAGTTCAGGGCGGCGGTCAGGTCGGCGTCGGCGGACGTGAAGTCGCCGAGCAGGCTGGCCACCGTCGCCCGCTGGAGGTGCGCCTCGGCCCAGTCCGGGCGGAGGGCGAGGGCGCGGTCGTAGTCGTCGCGGGCCTGGTCGTAGAACCGCAGGCGGGTGTAGGCCAGCCCGCGGTTCAGCCACGCCGGGGCGAACTCCTTCCGCAGGGCGGTACACGAGCCGAAGCAGAGGGCGGCCAGCTCGTTCTGCTCCAACTCCAGATGCACCTGCCCGCGGACGAACCACGCCGAGAAGCTCTCCGGGTCGTGCTGGGTGGCCGCCCGCAGGCCGGGCAGCGCTTCGGTGAATCGCCCCGCCCGGTACAACCCGTAAGCCGACAAATATAGGTCGCGGGCACTGTCCGGCGGGCGGGTGTCGGCGGCGGGTTCGGCCGTCGGGCGGCCGAGGAGTTGGTTAAGTGTCGCCCGCTGGCGGAGGACGGCCCGCGGGATGCGGTCGCCGAACCGCCCGGCCGCTCGGTTCCACTTCTCGACTTCGTCCAACCGTTCGCCGCGGTCGACCGCGTCCGGCACCAGCACTCGTTCCAGGTTCAGGTTGGCCAGCAGGTAGCACGCCTCGCCGATGTCGTCCCGCAGGCGGTCGCGGTCGGCGGCACTCAGGCGCGCCACGTCGGCGCGGGCGAACACCGCGGCCGGCTCGGTGGCGTCCGTCACCGCGTAGCGGTCGAGCACCGCCCGCAGGCGGTCGGCCCCCTCGTCGGCCTTCGCCAGGGTGTTGTTGCGGTCGTCGGCGAACGCCTGGGCGTCTCGGAACGCGGAAGCGTGGGCGGCGAACCGCTCGCGGGCTTCCAGACCCCGAGTGTGTTCGAACCCGGCCCACCAGCCGCCGACGGCGACCGCCAGCACCGCCGCCGCCGCCGCCGCCACCGTGCCCGACGAGGTGAGCCGCGGGTGCCGCTTCACCCACTTGCGGACCCCCTCGCGGGCGGACGGGTTGCGGGCGAAGGCGAGCGGGCGGTCGGCCAGTTCGCGGGTCAGGTCGTCTCGTAGGTCGAGCGCCGACTGGTAGCGGTCGTCGGGGTTCGGGGCCAGGCACTTGCGGACGATGGCGTCCACCGCCCACGACACGACGGGGTTCGCGGCCCGCACGGACGGCGGGGGGGCCTCCCGTTCGGTCGCCATCGCGCGGAGGGCGTCGTCGTCCATCTCGCCGGCGGAAGAGTACGGCGACCGGCCGGTGAGCAACTCGAACAGGATGACCCCGAGGGCGTACAAATCGACGCGGTGGTCGAGCACGAGCGGGTCGCCGGCGCACGCCCGCAGTTGCTCGGGCGGCATGTACGGCAGTGTCCCGCCCATCACCGCCTCGGCCGACCCGCGGGCCTTCACGTCTTCGGCCAGGTTGAAATCCAGCAGCATCGGCCGGCCGTCGTCGGTGAGCAGCACGTTGGCCGGCTTCAGGTCGCGGTGGATGATGCCCCGCGCGTGCGCGTGCGCCAACCCCTCGGCCAACTGCGAGCCGAACCAGACCACCGCCCGCACGTAGTCCCACCCTTCGAGTTTCGCCCACTCGGAATCGACCGCCGGGCCGGTCGGGGCGGGCGTCGGGCCGGCCGCGTCACTCGCCCACGACGGCTGCGCGACGATCGACCGCAGCTCCCGCCCGGTCCGCGGCACGGTGTGCGTCACCTTGATCGAGCGGAGGAGGTCGGCCAGCGTCACCCGCCCGAAGTACGGCATGCACACCGCTTGCAGGGCGTCCGCCCGGTGGTACGAGTACACCGGCACGATGTTCGTGTGTTGCAGTTGGGCCAGGCTCCGCGACTCGGCCCCCACGTCCGCCGCCACCTTCAGCGCGACCGGCCGTCCGCTCAGGTCGGACTGGCGGGCCAGGTACACCCGCCCGAACGCCCCGCGGCCCAGCTCCTCGACCAGCCGGAAGCCGAGGAACTCGGTGCCCGCTTTGGGGAACAGCCGCTGCACCCGCGCCACTTCGGCCGCCACCTGCGGGTGCCGCGCGGACGCCCGCCGCACCGACTCCCGCACCCCTTCAGGCAGTTCGTCGAGCGGGTCGGCGAACGGGAGCGAGTCGGCCGCGGCGGTGCGGACCGGCTGGCGGCCGAGGACGGCGGTGGCGTCGCCGGGAGGCCGCGTGCGGTCGCGGAACAGGACGGCCAGCGAGCCGGGCGGGAACAGTTGCCAGCCGCGGGTGTCCACCCCGTAGGCGCGGGCGTACTCGGCCGGCCGCACGTCGTGCCCGGCGTCCCGTCGCAGGCGGTACTCCTCGAACGCCAGCCCCTGCACGGCCGGCCCGGTGAACGCCTCGGGGAACTGGCGGCGGTAGTCGTCCAGCGACACCGGCCGCCCGCCCCGCCAGGCGAATTCCAGATCGACGCGGATGAGTTCGGCCAGCACGCGGCCGCGGTTCGGGTCGCCGGCGGGCGGGGCGAAGTCGTCCGGGCGGGCCGGGCGGCCGGCGGCCACGGCCGACTCGAACGCCTCGACGGCGTGCGCGGCCGCCCGCAGCAGTTCGGAGTCCGTCACCGTCGGCATGGCGGGTCACTCGCTCTCGGACAGGCGGGATCGGAAGTCGCTCAGCACCCGCTCGACCGTACGCCGTGACCGGCCGGTGTGGGTGGCAATCTCCTTCACCTCGTACCCTTCCATCCGCAGTTGCACGATCGCCCGGTTCGACTCCGGCAGGCCGGTCATGATGTCGTCCAGCACCACCCGCAAGAAGTCGGCCGAGGCGTCCCCGTCCTGTGGCTGCTGCGCGAGCGATTCCGCCTGCTGGGTGCGGTAAACGTTCCGCTTGGCCGCCCGGTGGTGGTCCACCTGGGTGCGAATCTTGTTCAGCGCCAGCACCAGCACCAGCCCCCACAACTGGCCGTCCGCCGGCACCTGGTAGGTGGTCTGGCGGATGCCCTGGAACAGGGCCTTGAACACCGACTGCACGATGTCGTCGGCGTCGAACCGGGCGGCGTAGGTGCCGGTGCAGCGGGCGCCGGCCAGCGCCTTCACGCGGTCGGCGTACCGCTGGAAGAGTGCCGTCGCCGCACCCTCATCGCCCGTCCGAAAGGCTCGGACGAGCGACCCGTCGGACGGCCGCGGGGCCGGGGTGACGGCCGGCATGGGTGAGGTGAGTGGCGGGTTCATCGGTCCGGACGCGGGCTGGGATGGCGGTTCACGAGTGTAGAAGAGGAACCCCCGTCGGAGTGATCGGCGGCGGGCGTGCGGCCCCCATTTCTGCCGGATTCGCAGATTTCTGTTGGCGGACTCAGCCGGCGGTTCCCCTTCCTCTGAGTGACGACGACTTTTCTCCTCCGGCAACACCGCCCGTTCGGGCGGAGTCTCTTCATTCGAGCGCGGTGTTCGGGCGGTGCCCACTACGGCATCGGCCGGCACGCCGGAGGTCAGTCTCCCCGCACGGGCATCGGCCTACCCGAGGCGGGGCGTCGCGTTGTGGCCGGTTCACAATCGTCTGGAGTACGCCATGAAGTTCACCATCGTGCGGTTGGAAGAGCGGATCGCCCCCGGGGCGATGCGCTGGTTCGGCGGCTGCGGGGCCGGCAACGGCAGCGGCAAGGGGAGTGGCAAGGGGAGCGGTAAGGGGAGCAAGAAGAGCAAGAAAGGGAGCAAGAAGGGCAGCAACAAGAAGGGCCAGTGCGCCCCGAAGCCGGTCTGCCCGCCGGTGTACACCCCGCCGGTGTGCCCGCCGCGTGGCTGGTGACCTGCGACCCGCGCCCGGCCGGCTGTCGGCCGGGCGACTCGACTGCATTCCCGTCCTGATCGCCCCGGGCGCGACCCCCTCCGCCCCCGGTGAGAGGACACTCCCGTGTCTGATGAGAACGACCACGACTGCCCGCACTGCCGCTCCGGGGCCGAGACGTTCAGCTACCTGGGCGGGGCGTACCTGTTTGATGTGGACGCCGCCCGCGATCTGGTGGGCGACGGCCGCGAGCCGGTGGAGGTGGACGACGCGAGCGTCCGCCTGAGCATGGACGGGCTGAAGCTGGTGTCCGAACACGTCGATCACGTCAACCCGGCGTTCCCCGGGATCATCGCGCACGTCTCCTTCCCCGACCCGTCCGGCGAGGTGCTCCGCGGGCACGTGCTGATTGACGGCAACCACCGCGCCGCCCGCTGCCTCCGCGACGGCCGGCCGTTCTTCGCCCACCTGCTGTCCGAGCCGGAGAGCGAGGCGGTCCTCCTCCGCAGCCCGACCGCCACCCTCTGACACCTCCAGAGCCATCGCGATGCTCCCCACCCACTACCGCCTGCCCGCCCGCCGCACCGATCTCGTCATCCGCCCGATCGGCGATCGCGGGCGATTCGTGGTCAAAGACCCCCGCTCGGGTGCGTACTTTCAGATCGGCGAGCACGAGGAATTCCTGCTCACCCGGCTGGACGGCCGGCACTCGCCGCTCGCCCTCCGCCGCGGGTTCGAGGAGAAGTTCGGCGCGCCCCTGTCGGACGCCGATCTGGGCGAGTTCCTGGAGATGGCGAAGGCGCAAGAGTTCCTGGCCCCGGCGGGCGAGCCGACGGCCGCGGCGATGAGCGAGCGGGCGGCGGCGCTGCTCGGCGAGCCGCCCCCCGAGCGGGAGGCGCCGGCCCCGGCACCCGCACCAGTCCCGGCACCAGTCCCGGCACCCGCCACCGCCCCGACGACCGCCCCGACCACCGCCACCCCCGCACCCGGCGGGCAGAGCCTGCTGAACTGGCGGAAGTCGGTGTTCAACCCGGACCGCCTGTTCGACCGCCTGGTGCCGTGCCTCGGGTTCCTCTGGACCCGCGGGTTCCTGGCCGTCAGCCTGCTGGCGGTGGTGGTGGCCGTGTGGGTGGTGGCGTCCAACTGGGCCGACCTTCTGAGCGGGTACGGCGGGGCGGTGCGGTGGGAGACGGCCGTGCTGGTGTGGCTGGTCATGCTCACCGCCACCACCCTGCACGAGTTCGCGCACGGCCTCACCCTCAAGCGGTACGGCGGGCAGGTGCCGGAGGTGGGCGTGTTGGTCATGTACTTCATCCCCTGCCTGTACTGCAACGTGTCCGACGCCTGGCTGCTGCGGGAGAAGTGGAAGCGGCTGCTCGTCACCCTGGCCGGCGGGTACTGCGACCTGTGCCTGTGGGCGGCGGCCGTGTTCGTCTGGCGGGTGACGCCGCTCGACGGCCTGCCGAATTACCTGGCGTTCGTGACCATGAACGTGCTCGGCGCGCGGGTGTTCTTCAACTTCAACCCGTTCATCAAACTGGACGGGTACTACCTGCTCGGCGACCTGTTGGAGGTGCCCAACCTGCTCCAGCGGGGGCAGGAGCGGGCGAAGGCGCACCTGCGGCGGTTGTTGTGGGGGGCGGAAGCCCCCGCCGCCGACCCGCACGGGCGGGTGCTCACCATCTATGGGTTGAGCAGTTGGGTGTACGGCCTCGCCTTCCTCGGCACGGCCGTGCTCGCCGCCTTCCGCGGCCTGTGGGTGACGTTCGGGGTGGTCGGGTTGGCCGTCGCCACCGGGCTGGCCGTCATCCTCCTGAAGCACCAGTTCGGCGGGCTGAACGGCGGCGAGATCAAGGCCATGCTGGCCAGCCGGCGGGTGCGAACGGCCTTCTGGCTGCTGCTGCTCGGCGGGCTGATCGGGGGGGCGTTCGTGCCCGTGTCGGACCGGGCCGGCGGGGCGTTCCGCGTCCGCGGCGGCGGTCGCTTCGAACTCCGCTCGCCGGCGGCGGCGGTGCTGCGGGAGGTGTACTTCGACGAGGGCGACGAGGTTCCGGCCGGGGCGGTGGTGGCCCGCCTGGAGGTGCCCGACCTGACCAGCCGTCGGACGCGGCTGGCGGCGGCGGCGGCCGAGGCGCGGGCGAAGCTGGCCCTGTTGCAAGCCGGGCCGGGTCCGGCGGCCGTGCGGGGTCTGACCGAGCGGGTGGGGCGGGCGAAGGCGTGGCACCAGTTGGCCGAGGGCGATCTGGCGCGGGAGAAGGAGGCGCAACTGAAGGAGGTGGCCCGGCGGGAGGCCGCCATCGGGCAGGCGAAGGCCGAACTGCAACAGGCGGAAGTGACGCTGGACCGGCTGACCCGCATCCGCGGGCAGGGGGCGGTGGCGGCCGGCGAGTACGACTCGGCCGCCGTCCGGGTGGGCGTGTGCCGCGGGCTGGTGGCGCAGGCGGAGGCGGACCAGGCGGCGGCCAAGATCCGCGGGCTGACGGTGGCCGAGACCGAACTGGCCCGGCGGGCGAAGGAGTTGAGCGACGTGACCGGTGAACTGGCCCTGCTGACGGCCGGCCCGCGGGCCGAAGAAGTGGAGGCCCTGCGGGCGAGCGTGGCGCGGGCCGACGAGGAGGTGCGGTTCCTGGACGAGGTGGCCGGCAAGCTGACGCTGAAGGCCGCCCGCGGCGGACTCATCACCACCCCGCGGGTGAAGGAGCGGGTCGGACGGCTGTTCCAGGAGGGCGAGCTGATTTGCGAGATCGAGGACACGTCCGCGTTCGAAGTGGAAGTGCTGTTGAAGGAAGGGCAGACGGCGCGGGTGGAAGCCGGGCAACAGGTGGACATCATCGCCCGCGCCACCCCATTCCAGACGATCACGGGGCAGGTGCGGCGGGTGGCCCCGGCCGCCCGTCGCCCCGGCGACCGCGGGGACGCCTCCCAGCCGCCGGTGCTCAGTTCCTCCACCGCCTCCGCCGACGCGGAAGGGCTGACGGCCGTGTACTGTGCGGTGGACGCCGGCCAGCCGGCACTGCGGCCGGGCATGACCGGCCACGCCAGCATCCACCGCGGCGAGCGGCCGGTGTGGGCGGTCGTGTCCGAGTCCGCACTCCGCACCATCCGGGTCGAGTTCTGGAAGTGACCGCCCGATCACGCCCGGCCAAGGACTCGAGAGGACGACCAATGCTCACCGACGACCAGCGCCGCGGGTGGGAACGGGACGGCTACATCGCCCTCCGCGGGTTCTTCACCCCCGAGACGATGGACGACCTGAACGCCGTGACGGACGACCTGCACCGCCGCCCGCCCGACTGGCTGGTGGTGGACAACACCGTGGACGGCCGGCGGGGGCGGCTGACCGACTTCACCCCCGGGAGCAGACGGGCGGGCACTTGCGGTTCAACAACCTGTTCCGCGACCGGCCCGAGGTGCGGGCGGTCGCGCTCGACGGGCGGGTGCGGGCGATCACCCGGCAACTGCTCGGCGAGCCGGCCGTGCTGTGCAACTCGCTCACCTTCACGAAGGGCAGCCAGCAGACCGAACACATCGACTCCCTGTACCTCCCGCCGCCGACGCCGGGCAAGCTGGTGGCCGCGTGGGTGGCCCTGGAAGACGCGCACCCGGACGCCGGGCAACTGTTCTACTTCCCCGGCAGCCAGCACATCCCGCGGTACACGTTCGGCGGCGGCGGGCACCGCGGCGTGCCCGCCGAGATGGGCGACTGGATGGGGTACATCCGCGCGCGGATCACCGCCGCCGGGCTGACCCGCGAGACGTTCGCCGCACACAAGGGCGACCTCTTCTTGTGGTCGGCCGACCTGGTTCACGGCGGGTCGCCGATCACCGACCCGGCGCGGACGCGGAGGAGCCTGGTGTGCCACTACCTGACGCACCCCGACGCCCGCACGCTCGGGTTCGACTGCGTGCCCGAAGGGGACGACGCCTACTGGTCTCGCCGCTGACCCCCGCGGGCCGCGCCGGCGGTCAGGTCAGTCAACCCGTCCGGCCGGCTACCAGTGCATCACTTGCCCGCCGTCCACGTTCACCGTCTGCCCCGTCACCGCCGCCGCCCGGTCCGACGACAGGAACACGATCATGGCGGCGATGTCGTCCGGCGACTGCCACTTGCCGAGCGGCACCACGTCCCGCACCTTCCGCCCCGCCCACTCGTCGTAGCTCAGCCGTTCGGTTTCTGACGTCTGGTCGTGCCACGCCTGCCACACGGCGCGGTTGAGCGGCGTCTGCACCATGCCGGGGCAGACGGTGTTCACCCGCACGCCGTGCCGCGCCAGGTCCTTCGCCATGCACTGCGCGAAGTTGATGTTGGCCGCCTTGCTCGCGCTGTACGGCGGGTCGGTGGGCGAACCGATCTGCCCGGCCACCGACGCCAGGAAGACGAACGTGCCGCGCTCCGCTTCGACCATCCGTGGGGCGAGGGCGTGGGCCACGTTCACCATGCCGAGCACGTTCACATTCAGCACGCGGGGCCAGTCGGCGGGGGTCAGGTTGGTGAACGGGAAGCCGAACTTGCCCGACCCGACGGCGGCGCAGTGGACCACGTGACCGACCGCCCCGGAGGTTTCGGCGGCGCGCGTCACGGCGTCGAAGTCGGTGACATCAAGGACCGTACCGACGGCCGACACGCCGAACTCTTCGGCCAGTTGGCGGGCGACGTGCTCGACACTCGGGTCGCGGTCCCACAGGAACACCGCACACCCCTCCGCGGCGAACGCCCGCGCCGCCGCCAGCCCGATGCCGCTCGCCCCGCCGGTGACGACGGCCGTGTGCCCGGCCAAGTGCAGATCCATGTTCCGCCTCGGTGTGTCGTCGGGGCACAGGACGTGAGATTGTCGACGCTGGCATCTCGCCCCGCACCCGACGGCGGCTGGAGGAGCCACCCGCGCCGCCGGATGGACCGTCACCCGTCCACGGGCAGCCACTGGGTGATGTCGGTGCGGGTGTGGGCGGACGTCTGGTTCAGGTCCGGGCAGGCGCGGTAGGCGGCCTCCCACGTCGGGCCGAGTTGGTCGAGCGCGGACAGCGGCACCTGCGGCCACTCGCGGTAGATGACCACCTCGTCCGGCGTGTGGGCGATGACCGCCGACGTGGGCAGGATGGCCGCCGCCGCGTGCGTGACGGCCGCCCCGCCCGCCCCCGCCGGTGCCGAGAACACGCACACTTCTTGTTTCGCCCACGGCCCGCGACCGGCCGCGGCCGGCAGGGCAGCGGCGAACGCCCGGTCGAGCGCTTCCGCCACCGCCGCCGGCGGGCCGAACTTGGCCTTCATCATGCCGGCGATGTCCACCTCACCGAGTCGCTCGGTCAGGTAGTCGCGGGCGGTGTCGTGGAGCACCCGGCACAGCACCTCCGGCCCGTCGCCGGTGTTCATACACGCCTCGAACACCCCGCCGAGTTCCTCGCTCACATGCCGCTGGAACCGCTGCTCCACCTCGTTCAGGTCGTGGTCGTCGAGCGACGCCAGATACCGCTGGGCCGCCTCTTCCACCGTCCCGCACCCGGTCGGCAGGAGCAGGTCGGGTTCGCCCGGCGGGAGCGGCGTGTCGGCGTCGGTCGCCAGCAGCGCGGCGTAGTCGGTCAGCCGGCGGCGGCAGACGCCCAGGTCGTTCATGCGGGCGACGAGCACATCCAGCAGCTTGGCGTACACGTCGGCCAGATGCTTGTTCACCACCGCCTCGTACCCGCCGTCCGGGTAGTCGCGGAGGGCCTCGGCCAGTTCGGTCGCGTTCGGCTTCTTCACCCCTTTGTGCGTGGACGTGTAGTGCAGCAGGCGGTCGTACCCGCCCGCCGCTTTCGCCTCGGCCGGCGGGACGGCGGCGCGGGCGGCGTGCAACTGCTGCTCCACCAGCAGCAGCAGCCGGCGGCACACCTCTTCGGCCCCGGTCATGCGGAAGCCGGTCGTGTCCAACAGGGCGGGCACCAGTTCGGCGATGTGCGCGGCGGCCTCGGCGGTCATCCGCTCGGCCTCGGCTTCCACCGCGTGCGCCACCGGCCCCGGCCCGCGGCCGGGTGTTTCGCGCGGCGGGCCGAACAGCGACACCATGCGGTTGACGGCCGCCGCCACCACCGCCGGCTCGGGCAGTTTGCCCAGCCAGCCCTTCGGGGTGAGCGGGTCGAACAACCGCCGCAGGTGGGCGTCCACCGGCTCGCCGACCGCGGCGTCGGCGGCGGCGCGGAGCCGTTTGCGGGCGGCCTCCGGGGTCAGTCCGAACGCCTCCCACCGCTCGTCCGCCCAGCGGGCGGCGTCGGGCGTCGGCTGGTCGGCGGCCAGCCACTGGCCGATGAGCACCGGGGCGATCACCCGCGCCGTCCGCGTCACCACCGCGTACTTCGGCCAGGTGAACCGAGACCCGCCGACGGCGGCCACCTCGGACGGGCGGTCGCCGCGGGCGGCGTCGGCGGTGCGGCCGACGGGGGTGAACAGGTCGTACCGCAGGTAGTCGGCGGCGGCGGCGGCTGGGTCGGTGGGGGTCACTTCGATCGGCGTGCGGGTCACGTTCCGCAGATTGGTCGTCCCCGACCCCGCCACGCGGCGTGGGAAGTTGGTTTGGGTCACGGACGCCGTTTCGCTGGCGTACTCGTACCCGCCCAGCAGGACGGTGCGGGCGAACGGCGGGTCGTTGTCGCGGATCAGACCGCCGTCGTCGGTGGCCGCCACGAACGCCGTCTCGGGGTGGCTGAAGTGGTTCAACTCGGTGAGCGCGGCGTAGGTGTTCGCCCGCGCCAACTGCGACACGTTGCCGGCGGCCGGCGGCACGAGCAGCACGCCCACCACGTCCGGGTCGGTGTACCCGATGCGGCGGAGCTGCTGGCGGACCAGGTAGGCCAGGTCGAACAGCATGCCACCGCCGGTGCCCCCGCCCAGCCCGGCCACCAGGTACACCCGCGGGCGGTTGGTGCGGAGCTGTCGGCCGCTGGCGGCGGTCGCCGCACCCAGGTGGCCGGGGTCGAGCGCCAGGTCGAGTTCGGCCTGAATGCGCTGGACGATGGCCCGCTGGTGGTCGCACACGGCCAGCCGGCCGAGCGCCCGCAGGCCGGCGGTGGCGGGCACGCGGGGCATGCGGTACAGGACCGTCCCTTCCAGCCACCCCTCGATGAGCGCCCGCCCGTTGTTCCGCGGGCGGAGGTAGTGCGCCGCCCGGTTGAGCGGGGTGTGCAGGGTGCGGTCGGGCGGGATGGGGGCGAAGGCCGGCTCGGTCGGGCCGGCGGCGGCGGTCACCGCGTCCGGGTGGGTGTCGATGTACAGGGTGCGGACGTGCGGCAGGCGGCGGGCCGACCCGCCCTCCTCGGCCATCAACTGGGTGAACCGCTGGATCGCCCGCCGGCCGGCGTACCCGACGCCGATGACCACCGCCGGGCGGAGTTCGCCGGGGCCGGTGCGGTCGGGCAGCGGGGCGCGGTCGGGCGGGGTGGCCGGGATGGGCACCGCCCGCGGGTACGGGGTGGACTCGGGCGCGAACAGCCCGGTGGACACGCCGGACGACAGCCCCGGCGGGGGCAGCGAGTCGGCGAACGAGTACGGCTCGGCGTCTTGCAGGCCGTGCGACCCACCCACCGCCACTACACTCGCCAGGCTGACCGACGTCCGCACCGCACTGCCCGAGCGGAGGGCGGCCACCAGCTCGCTCACGCTCGGGAAGCGGTCGTCCGGCTTCTTGGACAAGGCGCGGGCGAGGGCCGGGCGGTCGGCCGGCGGGCACGGGCTCAGGTTCGGCGGGTGCGACAGGTGCTGCATGAGCAACTGGTTCATGCTGGTGCCGTCGAACGGCCGCACACCGGTGAGCAGCTCCTGGTACACGCAGGCCAGGCTGTACTGGTCGCAGTAGCGGGACACGTACCCGTCGAACGTCTCGGGGGCGGCGTACACCGGGGTGATGCCGCCGGTCACCTGGGCGATGTGCTTCTCCAGGTCTTTCACCTGCCCGAAGTCGGCCACCTTCACGTGGTTGTAAAGCAGGAACAGGTTCTGCGGCTTGATGTC
>JANNQE010000565.1:0-7267 GCA_031441625.1 Planctomycetia bacterium | reverse complement strand
GGTGGCGTGGACGCCGGACGGCAAGGGGTTCTTCTACAGCCGCTTCCCCGAGCCGACCGGCGAGGCCAAGTTCCAGGCGACGAACGAGAACCAGACGCTCTATTACCACCGCATTGGCACCCCGCAGGCCGACGACGTGCTGGTGTACAAGCGGCCGGACAACCCGAAGTGGACGCTCGGCGGGGGCGTGAGCGAAGACGGCCGCTACCTGGTCATCAGCATCGGCGACGGCACCACCGGCGACAATACGCGGATCACCTACCGCGACCTGCTCGAACCACTCGCCGCCCCGGTCGAGTTGATCGACAAGCACGAGCACAAGTACGACTTCGTCGGCAACGACGGGCCGGTGTTCTTCTTCGACACCGACGACGCCGCCCCGAAGGGCAAGGTCATCGCCATCGACACCCGCAAGCCGGAGAAGAAGAACTGGAAGACGCTGGTGCCCGAGGCGAAGGACAAGCTGAACGGCGTGAGCCTGGTCGGCGGGCAGTTCGTGTGCAACTACCTGCAAGACGTGAAGACGGTGGTGAAGTGTTACACCACCGACGGCGCGCTCGTGCGGGAGGTGCAACTGCCGGGCATCGGCACGGCCGGCGGGTTCGGGGGCAAGACGACCGACACCGAAACGTTCTACACGTTCACCAGCTTCAACCGCGCCGGCGAGATCTACAAGTACGACCTGCTGACCGGCAAGAGCACGCTCTTCCGCCAGCCGAAGGTGAAGTTCACCCCGGACGACTACGAGGTGAAGCAGATCAAGTACAAGAGCAAGGACGGCACCGAGGTGCCGATGTTCATCTGCCACAAGAAGGGCCTCAAGCTGGACGGCACCAACCCGACGCTGCTGTACGGGTACGGCGGGTTCAACATCTCGCTCACGCCGGGGTTCAGCGTCAGCCGCTTGCAGTGGATGGAGATGGGCGGGGTGCTGGCGGTGGCCAACCTGCGGGGCGGCGGGGAGTACGGCGAGGAGTGGCACCGGGCGGGCACCAAGCTGAAGAAGCAGAACGTGTTCGACGACTTCATCGCCGCCGGCGAGTACCTGGTGGCCGAGAAGTACACGACTCCCAAGAAGCTGGCGATTCAGGGCGGGAGCAACGGCGGGCTGCTCGTCGGGGCGGTCATCTGCCAGAAGCCGGAACTGTTCGGGGCGGCGCTGCCGGCCGTGGGCGTGATGGACATGCTGCGGTTCCAGAACTTCACCGCCGGCCGCTACTGGGTGGACGACTACGGCAGCAGCGCGGAGAAACCGGAGTTCGAGGCGCTCATCAAGTACAGCCCGTATCACAACCTGAAGACGGGCACCAAGTACCCGCCGACGCTGGTGACGACCGCCGACACCGACGACCGCGTGGTGCCGGGGCACAGCTTCAAGTTCACGGCGAAGATTCAAGAGTGCCAGGGCGGACCCGCGCCGGTGCTGGCCCGCATTGAAACGAAAGCCGGCCACGGGGCGGGCAAGCCGACCGCGAAGGTGATCGAGGAGACCGCCGACATGTGGGCCTTCCTGGTGAAGAACCTGGGGATGAAGGCGACGTTGCCGAAGTGATGCGAACGAGCCGTGACCGCGAGAGAGCGGGTGCCGACCACGCCTGCGATGATGTGGCCGGCACCTCGCCCGACTCAGCTCCCACAAGCTCCGCTCGCACGGCCGAGAAATGCACGCGGGGACGGTCGGCGTGTCGTCCGGGCGATATGACAGCTAGGCCGCCCCGCCCCGGATCGCCCGTGAGCACGTCCGTCGCCCGCCGAGTGCCCCGCACGCCCGACCCGAACTGGGTGGCGTGGCTGGCCGCCGTCCGCGGGGGCGATCACGCCGCCTGGGGGCGGGTGCTCGAACACGTCCGCCCGTACCTCACCCTCCTCGCCGCGGCCCAGATCGGCCGGCGGTTGGCAGTGAAGGCCGACCCGCCCGACGTGGTACAGGACACGTTCGTGCAGGCGCACCGCACGTTCCACACCTTCCGCGGGGCGAGCGGGGGCGACTTCGTGGCGTGGGTGGAAGCCATCCTCGCCTCGCGGGTGGCGAGGCTGGTCCGCCACTTCTACAGCACCCAGCAGCGGGACGTGCGGCTGGAGCGGGAACTGGCCGGCGAGTTCGCCGAGTCGTCGCGGCTGCTCCGCGGGCTGCCAATCGACCCGGCCCCCAGCCCGAGCCGGGTGGCCGACCGCCGCGAGCAGGCCGTGCGGGTGGCCGCCGCGATGGAGCGGCTGTCCGACGACCACCGGCGGGTGCTGGTGCTGCGGCACATCGACGGGCTGAAGTTCCCGCAGATCGCCGAGCGGTTGGGCCGCACGCCCGACGCCGTCACCAAACTGTGGGCGCGGGCCATCCGCCGGCTGAAGGCACTGCTGGAGGGCGGGGCGTGAGCGAACCGAACGACTCGCACACGCAACTCGACGACGCCCTGGCCGCGTTCGCGGCAGCGCAAGACGGCTCGCAACCGCCGACCGTCGAGGCGTTCCTGGCCACCGTCCCGCATCTCGCCGATCACCTGCGCCCGTTGTTGGCCACCGTTGCCGCCGCCGACCAACTGGGAGAACAGGCGACCACTCCGGCCAGCCCCGACCCGCCCGCCCCGCCGCCCGCCCGCATCGACCGCTACCTGCTCGGTCGGGTGATCGGCCGCGGCGGCATGGCGGTCGTGTACGAGGCCGAAGACGAACAACTCCGCCGGCGGGTGGCTTTGAAGGTGGCCCGCCACCTGGACCCGGCCGGCCGCGACACGTGGCTCCGCGAGGCCCGCATCGCCAGCTCGTTCCAGCACCCGCGGATCATCCCCGTGTATCACGTGGGCGAGGCCGACGGGGTGGCGTTCATCGCCATGCCGGTGATCGACGGGCGACCGCTCTCGCAGGAGATCGCCGACCGCCGAACCGCCGGGGGTGTGGACGCCGACGGCAACACCCCGGTGGCGGTCGACGCCACCACAGCCCGACAGGTGGCCGAGTGGGGCGTGCAGGCGGCCGAGGCGCTCGCCCACGTCCACGCCGCCGGCGTGCTACACCGCGACAACAAACCGAGCAACCTGATGCTCGACCGCGCCGGTCAAGTGCTGCTGACCGACTTCGGCCTGGCCCGCAACCCGAAACTGTCCGACCACACGTTCGGCGGGGTGGTCGGCACGCTGCGGTACTCCAGCCCGGAGCAGGCGGCCGGCAAACCCATCGACCGACGGGCCGACGTGTACTCGCTCGGCGTCACCCTGTACGAGTTGCTCACCCTGCGGCCGGCGTTCGCCGGCAGCGACGTGGGACTGGCCGCGCGGGTGGCCGAGGTCGAGCCGCCGCCCGTGCGGACCCTCGCCCCCGCCGCCCCGCCCGACCTGGCGCGGGTGATCCAGACGGCGATGGCCAAGCGGCCAGAAGATCGGTACGCCTCGGCGGATGAACTGCTGGCCGACCTGAAGCGATTCCTGGCGGGCGAGGCGGTGCGGGCGAAAGGGGTGTCGTGGGTGAAACGGGCCGGGCGGTGGGCGGGGGAGCGGTGGGCGGTGCTGACGGCGGTGGCGCTCACGACCGTGGCGGTAGCGGCCGTGGCCGGGTGGCGGGAGTACGCGAAGGAGGTGCAGGCCCGCGAGGAGTTGGAGAAGCGGGAGGCGATCCTGCGGGAACTTCTGAGCGAGGTGAACAAGTCGGAACTGGTGTTCCGCCACCTGCCCCAAGGGCAGGCCGAACACCGCCGGCTGGTGGGGGCACTGAAAGAGGTGGTGTGCAAGTGGGCGGACGAGCCGAACGCCACCACGGAGGCGAAGACGGAGGCGGTGCGGGCGTGCCTGCGGCTGGGGCAGGTGAACTCGAACAGCGGCCTCAACGATGACGCGCTGCCCGCGTATACGGAGTCGCTCGACCGGGTGACGGCCCTCCGCGATTCGGGCCCCGATTCGCCCACGCTCCGCTTCCTCGCGGCCGAGGCGAACAAGTACCTGGCCGGCAGGTACGCCGTTCAGGCCCGCTGGGCCGAAGCGAAGGCGGCCGGCACCGCCGCCGACGACCTGTACCAGGGGTTGATCGCCAAAGACGGCGAGCGGGCCAACTACCGCAACCCGCTCAGCCTGCTGTACGGCATTCTTGCCAACATCGCCCAGGCGGAGGGCCGACCGGCCGAGCGGGTGGCGTGGATCCGTAAGGGGCTGGAGTCCGATCAGTGGCTGGCGGACAAATACCCCAATGGGCACCCGCAGAGTTACATTCGTCTGGCGTGTACGTGGGAGAGGCTGGGCGACGCGCTGCTCGCTACCGGCGACACCAAAGAAGCCGAAGGCGCGTTCCGCCAGGCGGTGGCGAACGACGAGAAACTCCGCTCCCCGGAGTTCGCCCACGAGCCGAAGACCATCCGCGAGAACACCTGCGGGATGCCGCTCTGCCTCGTAGCCCACCTCCTCGCCGTCGGCAAGTTGGACGAGGCAGGGGCCATTTTGACCGCCGCGGCACCCGATGTCGAGGCGCTCGCCGGCGAGTTTACGGACCGCTACAGATTCACACACTTGCACCCGACGGCCCACTACCTGCTCGGCCAGTGGCACTACCTGAGCGGCCGGCCGATGGAGGCCAAGGCGTCCTTCCGCCGGGCCATCGACCTGTCTCGCCAGATCGCTTCAGTCCCGCCCACCGCGCGGGCCAAGTACCACCTGTTCCAGCCCTTCCCCGACCTGATCGACCGCCGGATTGCGGGTGAGGAAGTCGCCGCCATCGAAAAGGAGTCGCCGAATGCAGACCGCCGGTGGTGGCGACTGGCCCAGGCGGTCGGTGTGGGCGACCGCGACGGCGTGACCGCCGCACTCGGGGCCAACCGCCAGCCCGCGCTTCGCCCCGATCACGCGCGGACGTGTGGGTCTTTGGAAGCTGTGTATCTAGACCGCATTGGCGACACGACCGCCGCGAAGGCCGCCCTCCCGCCGCCGGGGGTGGAGGTTGACGGCTGGCCGGCGATCTGCCGAAAAATCGTGACCGAGGCGAAGTGATCCGCACGCAACCTGCGGTCGGGCAGATGGTTGCGATTTTTCGCATTTTCCGCGTCCGACTTCGCTCCGGGCCGGGTCTGGGTGTTGGGGGGAGAATCATCCCCGCCGCCTGTTCCCAACCCGGAGGCTCCGCCCGTGACCCGTCGAACCGCATTCACGCTCATCGAGCTGCTCGTCGTCATCGCCATCATCGCCATCCTGATCGGCCTGCTGTTGCCGGCCGTGCAGAAGGTCCGCGAGGCCGCCGCCCGGTTGCAGTGCCAGAACAATCTAAAACAGATCGGCATCGCCTGCCACGCCCACCTGGACGTCCACGATTCCGCATTCCCCACCGGATCGGTGACCACCGGCACCACTTCCGGTCACGGCTACTGCTTCATCCCCCGGTTGTTCCCGTACCTCGAACAGGAGAACCTGTACCGACAACTCGACCTGACCAACAAGGTCGAAGTCGGCGTGATTCTGAACTACGGCAACAACTCCTTGTACCAGCCGAACTGGAACGCCATGCGGGGGGTCGCCCTGACGATGTTCCACTGCCCGAGTTCGCCGTTCGGCACCCTTCAAGGTGAACACCCCGGCACCGGCTACTTGTGGCAGGCGCCCTGGTACGTCGGCATTCGAGGGGCGGGCGATCACCCGACGTCGTTCGACGCCCCGCCGAACCCCGGCCAACCGGCCGTGTGGTGGCAGGGCCGGCACTCGCAGGGGGGCATCCTCATCTGGGATCGGGCGGTGCGGGCGCTGGACGTGACCGACGGGCTGAGCAACACCATGATGGTGGGCGAACACTCCCGCTCCCCGCGGAGCAACGCGGGGTCGGGCCTTCTGATCGGCCACACGCTCGGCTCGGACCGACGGGTGTTTAACCTGACCACGATCCGGTATCGGATCAACGAACCCGACGGCACACTGGTCGGCAACGGGGCCGGGGCACCGAACGTCAACCTGCACTCGCCGCACACCGGCGGGGCGAACACCCTGTTCGGCGACGGCAGCGTCCACTTCCTGAAAGACTCGTTCGACCTGCCGACGCTGTACAACCTGGCCAACCGCGACGACGGCAAGGTGGTCGGCGACTACTGACGGCACGGCCCTGACGGCGGACCCGCCGGCCGTCACTCCGTATCCTGGTGGTCGCGGCCAGTGACGGCCGCGGCCCACGCCCGGACCCGGAGGATCGCCCGGTGGACGACATCGCCTGCCCCGGTTGCCGGATGCCCATTTCCGCCAGGGCCGTTGCCTTCGGCGAGTGCCCGTGCTGTGGGCACTCGTTCCGCGAACCGCCGACGGCCGTCGTTCCGCCGTCGGTCGCCGACACCCCGCCGGTCACTCCGCCGGTCACTCCGCCGGCCCCGTCGACGAAGCGTCGGGTGTGGCCGCTCGCGGTCGCCACCACCGCCGGCGTGCTCATCCTCGGCGGCGTCGGGGTGGTCGCACTCCTCCCGCCGGCCGTTCCCGCGCCCACCGAGCAGGCCCGCCAGCCGAGCCTGCCGCCGGTGCTTCCCCCGCCCCCGTCCACGAAGCCCGCGCCGACTCCGCCCACCGCCCGCGAGGCGCTCCCGCCCCCGCGCGTGGCCGACCCAGAGCCGCCGCCGGAGCCGGTCAAGCCCGTGCCGATACCCAAGCCCGAGCCGGTGAAAGTCATCACCATCGACCCGGCGGCCGGCGACCGCAAGCTGGACGCCCCGGACGGCATCGCCGAAATCCTGCCCCTCGACGGTGACACCCGGCTGACACTCACCGGGCGGGTGAAGGTGTTGCGGGTGGGCGCGGTGAACGGCAACACCCTGCTCGACACCACGGGGTTGGTGGCCGACGAGGTGGTGTTTGTTGGCGACCTGAACGGCAGCCCGACGATCACGGTGAAGGCCGGGGTGCGGGTGCGGGTCGAGAAGGTGGTGGAGGGGGCGGTGAACCTGACGGCGGACGCGGGCGGCGGGGAGATCGTGTTCGCCGAGAAGGGGGAGGTGCGGGGCGGGGCGGTGTTGGCACTGACGGCCAAGCGGGTGGACGCGCAGGCCCTCATCGGCGGCGGGGCGAAGGTGGGGGTGACACTGACGAGCGGCGGCAGTCTCCGCACCCGCCTGATGGGCGAGGGTGCGACGGTCGAGTACAAGGCGGCTTGCGGGAACGCGGACAAGCTGACCATCGAAACGGGCGAACTCCGCGGCGGGGCGAAGGTGGTGCCGGCCAAGTGAGCATGGGTGTGCCCGACAATGTCGCCGCCACGCTCCGCGGGGCGGGGTTGGAGTCCGCCCCCCGGAGCGTGGCGGCGACACGCGGGTTAGTTCCCGTCG
>JANNQE010000564.1:0-2452 GCA_031441625.1 Planctomycetia bacterium | reverse complement strand
GCCCCTTCGGGGCGTTGGCGTTTTGAGTTGCCTGCGTCCCGAAGGGACCGCCGGATGTAGCCCAGGGCGGAAGCCCTGGGTGCGATTGGTATACTACTCCCCCAATCACCTCCCGCGGAGCCTCCCCCATGCTCAAGCGCGTCTCGCTGTTCGCCGCGGCCGTGGCCGCCGTCGTCGCCCTGGCGGTCGTGTTCGCCCAAGACAAAAAGGACAAAGAGCCGGAGAAAGTCGAACTGCCCGCGATGAAATTCGACGACGTGAAGGAGATCGCCCCCGGCGTCTTCTTCCGCTACTCGTCGATCTCCGCCACCGACAAGAAGGTGCCGTTCGGCGGCAGCAACAACACGTGGGTCGTGTTCAAGGACTACGTCGTCGTCATCGACGCCAACTTCCCGAAGGAAGCCGAAGACGTACTCGCGGCGATCAAGAAGACGACCGACAAGCCGGTCAAGTACGTGTTCGACACGCACCACCACGGCGACCACGCCTGGGGCAACACCATCTGGGCGAAGGCCGGGGCGAAGGTGATCGGCAGCAAGGACTGCGCCCGCCTGCTGAAGACGAGCGGCCCGGCGGAGTGGAAGAAGGAGCAGGAGAAGCTCGACGGCCGCAAGGACATCAAGGCGAACGAACTGAAGCTGGTGGACGAGGACTTCGCCGAGAAACTGGTGCTGGACGACGGCACGCAGGTGGTGGAGTTCCACTTCCTCGGTCACGCCCACACCCCCGGCGACGCGGTGGCCTACCTGCCCAAGCACAAGATCCTCTGCACCGGCGACGCATGCGTGAACGGGGCGTTCAACTTCGCCGGGCACTCCGACACCGCGTCGTGGATCAAGGTGATGGAGAAGGCGGAGAAGTTCGACGTGAAGCTGGTGTGCCCCGGTCACGGGCCGGTGGCGGGCAAGGACGTGCTGGCCAACCAGCGGCGGTGGTTCGAGGACTTGCGGGCGGCGGTGAAGAAGGGCGTCGACGACAAGAAGGAGTTGAAGGACATCACGGCCGGCCTCAGCTTCGAGTGGTACGAGAAGTGGACCGGCGTGCCGGCCAAGGACCGCACGGAGAACGTCGAGCACGTGTACAAGGAGTTGACCGGCAAGATCGACCACAGCAAGCTCGGGCAGTAGGCGGTGCCGGCCGCGGACACGGGAAGAAGCAGAAGACTAACCACAGAGGCACAGAGACACAGAGAAGACAAGAGAGAGTTCTGTGTCTTCACCCCTCTTCGGTTTTCTCTGTGCCACTGTGCCTCTGTGGTTAGCTCCTCTGTCTTGTGTCTTCCTCATGTGCCCTCATGTGCCCTCGGCGGTGAAATCTCTTCTCGCTTCAACCGACGATCAGCCCTGGATGAGGAGGCCGCCCGCATGGACACGCCCGTCGCCGACACGCCGTTTGAATCGTTCCTCGAACCGGACGCCCCCGACCGCGACGGCATCGCCGAGTTCGTGCAGCAGATCAAAGAGGTGGCCGACAAGCTGACCAAAGACGGGGCCAGCCGTGGCGACTCCAAGCTGCTCGCGTCGGCGCTCAAGGAACTGCGGCACTGCTTCCGCGTGTTCGCCGCCCACCGCGGCGTTCGCAAGGCCACCGTGTTCGGCTCAGCCCGCACGCCCCCCACACACCCGGCGTACACGGCGGCCGTCGAGTTCAGCAAGCGGATGGCCGACGGCGGGTGGATGGTGATTACCGGGGCGGCGAGCGGCATCATGGAGGCCGGGCACGTGGGGGCCGGCCGCGACAAGAGCTTCGGGCTGAACATCCTGCTGCCGTTCGAGCAGGGGGCGAACATGGTCATCGCCGGCGACCCGAAGCTGATGAACATGCGGTACTTCTTCACCCGCAAGCTGGCCTTCATCAAGGAGTCGGACGCGGTGGTGCTGTTCCCCGGCGGGTTCGGCACGCACGACGAGCTGTTCGAGACGCTCACCCTCATCCAGACCGGCAAGACGCACGTGTTCCCCATCGTGCTGGTGGACGAACCGGGCGGCACCTACTGGCAGCGGTGGCAGCAGTTCGTGACGGAAGACCTGCTCGACCGCGGGTACATCGGCCCGCACGACCTGCACCTGTACACCATCACCGACTCAGTTGAAGCCGCCGCGGAGGAGTGCCGGAACTTCTACCGCGTGTACCACAGCATGAGGTACGTGAAGGGCGAACTGGTGCTGCGGCTGCAAGCGAAGCCGTCGGCGGAGGTGCTGGCGGCGATCAACACCGAGTTCGCGGACATCATCACGGGCGGGCAATTTGAAGTGTGCGGTGCGCTGCCGGCGGAGGTGAACGAGCCGGCACTGGCGGAGTTGCCGCGGCTGAAGTTCCGCTTCAACAAGCAGGCCCACGGCCGCCTGCGGCAACTCATCAACCGCTTGAACGCGGGGTAGTGTGTTATCAGGAGCGGCTGGGTTTATCCCGGCCGTCCCGGAGTGGGCGGACGGGCGGGGTAAAACCCGCC
>JANNQE010000563.1:0-11270 GCA_031441625.1 Planctomycetia bacterium | reverse complement strand
GTTTTTGTAACCGGTATCGTTGTGCCGGGGTGGTCGCCCCGATGGGACGTGGGGGTGTCCCCTGGGGTGGCGCGCGCCACAGCGCCCGCAACCCCTGGAACCGATGCGAGACATGACCGCAGCCCCGAAGGGGCGACGCGCGTTCAGCGCGTCGCCCCTTCGGGGCTGCGGGGTTGTTGGTGGCGTGTTCCAGGGGTTCCGTCGCGTTTTCGACGCTCCGTCACCCCTGGCTACTCCCCGTCGTCCCTTCGGGACTACCACCCGGTCACTCCGTTCCCGGTTCCAATCACGTTAAGCGTCGAGCACAGCCCGACCTACTTGCCCGACGGTAAGCGCCCCGGCGTCCACGGCACGCCGAGCGCGTCGAGCGCCTTCTCGATGGCCGGCACGTCCTTCTCGGCGACGGCCCGCACGGCGGCGGTCACGTCGGCCAGCTCCTCCGTGCCGATCTTGAGCGACTGCTTGGCCGTGCCGGTGGGCAGCGCGACGGCGTCGTCGTTCGTGCCGCCGGCGTACCGGATGCGGTCCGAGATGCTGTCCGGCGTGTTCTCCTGACGCGCCGCCAGGACGCCGTCGCCGCTCAGCTTCCGCTTCAGCACCCGCAGTTGCTCGGCAAGTGCGGTCAGCTTCGTTTCGGTGGCGTCGTCCGGCTTGGCGGCCAGCTTGACCGCCTTCCGCATGGCGTCCACCTTGGCCGAAAGTTCGTCGGTCACTTTGCTGGTGGCGAACAGCACCTTCGACGCCGACCGCACCTCCTTGTTGAACGCGGCGATGGCGGCGAAGTCGTCGGCCTTCAGGGTGCTCAGCGGGTCGGGGAGCACCTCGAACGCCACCGGCTTGGTCAGCGTCGTCGTCGTGCCGTTGTGCTTCTTCACCAGTTGGGCGGTGTACTTGCCGGGCGTCACCATCGGGCCGCCCCCGCCGTTCGGGGCGTCCGGGTTGGTGCCCGCCTGCCGCAGATACCACGTCACCTTGTGGACGCCCTCACCCGTCGGGCAACCCTGTTGGTAGATCACGTCGCCGCCGCCGTCGGCGATGAGCATGGTCACGCTCGGGGCCTCCTCTTCGGCCTCGTCCCGCAGGTCTTCCAGCTTCGGGTAGTCGATGTCCTTGTTCGCCTTGCGTGCCTCGGCCTCCTTCTCCTTCCGCAGTTGCTTCTTCGTCTTCAGCGTGTCTTTCAGCGTCACCGTGAAGGTCGCCCCGACCGGCGGGTTGTCGGCGTAGTAGTGGGCCGAACCCTGGAAGCTCTTGCCGCCGCCGCCGAGTTGCGACGACTGCACGTAGGCGTAGGTCCGCTCCGGGGCAAGGACCGAATCGGCCTTCACCGCCGCCTCGGTGGTCAGCTTCCGCAGCGCCGAGTAGTCGTCGAGCACATAGATGCCGCGGCCGAACGTGCCGACCACCAGGTCGTTGTTGTGCTTCTGAATCACCACGTCTTTCACCTGGATCGTCGGCAGGCCGTTCTTCATGGCCACCCACTTCTTCCCGCCGTCGAGCGTGACGAACAAGCCGAACTCCGTGCCGCAGAAGAGCATGTCCGGGTTCACGTGGTCTTCGGCGATGGCGTACACGCCGCCCCGGTCGGGCAGGTTGCCGGCGATGCTCACCCACGTCTTCCCGGCGTCGGTGCTCTTGCACAGGTACGGCTTGAAGTCGGCGTTCTTGTGCGCGTCGAACGCGGCGAACACGGTGGTGGCGTCGTGCTGACTGCTGACAATTTTGCTGACGTAGGTGCCCTCCGGCACGTTCGCCACCTTCTCCAGCTTCCGCCACGACTTGCCGTCGTCGTCCGAAATCTGAATCAGCCCGTCGTCGGTGCCGACGTACAGCAGGCCTTCCTTCTTGATCGCCTCGGCCAGCGACACGATGTTGCCGTAGAAGCTGGTGGACACGTGCTTGGCCACCGCCTCGGGACTCTGAACTTTGCCGAACACCTTCAGCTTGTCGCGGTCGAGTTGGCGGGTGAGGTCGGGCGACACGACCGTCCAGGACTCCCCGCGGTCGTCCGACTTGAACAGCTTGTTCGCGGCGAAGTAGAGCCGCTTGCTGTTGTGCGGGCTGATGACGATGGGCGAATCCCAGTTCCACCGCAGGGGCGGTTCGCCCTTCGCCGCGACGGGGCGGATGTCCACGCGGTTGCCCGTCTTGCGGTTGTACCGCACGAGGCCGGCGTACTGGTACTCGGCGTACACCGTGTCGGGGTCGTCCGGGTCCACCTTGCAGTGGAAGCCGTCGCCACCCAGCACCACGTACCAGTCGGCGTTCACGATGCCGTTGTTGCTGCGAGTCCGCACCGGCCCGCCGAGTGTGTAGTTGTCCTGCGTGCCGCCGTACACGTGGTAGAACGGCCCGCTCTTCGGGTTCTGGTCCACCGCGATGTCGTAGAACTGCGTGACCGGCAGGTTCGCCTTGAACGCCCACGTCTTGGCCGAGTCGTGCGTCTCGTACATGCCGCCGTCGCACCCGCACAGGTAGAACTTCGGGTCGGCCGGGTCGATCCACATGCAGTGGCTGTCCACGTGCTTGTCCGCCTCGCCGAGCGGCTTGAGGGTCGCCCCGCCGTCGTCCGACACCGAGTTGTACACGTACATGATGTAGAGGCGGTGCTTGTTCACCGGGTCGACGACCGGCGTGCAGAAGTACTGCATCTGCTCGCTGAACGGGTTCCGCTTCTCCCACGTCTTGCCGTTGTCGGTGCTGCGGAAGATGCCGCCGCCCTTCTCGGCCGCCTCCACCTGGGCGTACACGGTGTCGGGGTCCGATGGGGCCATCGCCAGCCCGATGCGGCCGAGGTCGCCACCGGGCAGCCCGCTGGTGATCTTCTTCCACGTCTTGCCGCCGTCGGTGCTGCGGTGCATCCCGCTGCCGGGGCCGCCGTTCACCAGCGTCCAGACGTGCCGGCGGCGCTGGTACGCCGCGGCGATGAGCACGTCCGGGTTGCGGGGGTCCATCACCACGTCCGTCACGCCGGTGTCGTCGTCGATCTTCAGCACCTGCTCCCAGGTCTTCCCGCCGTCGCTCGTCTTGTACAGCCCGCGGTCACCGCCCGGCCCCCACAGCGGCCCTTGTGCGGCCACGAACACCACGTCCGAGTTCTTCGGGTGAACAACAATCTTGGCGATGTGCTCGCTCTTCTTCAGCCCGACGTTCTGCCACGACTTGCCGCCGTCGACGCTCTTGTACAGGCCGTCGCCGTAGGCCACGCTGCGCTGGCTGTTGTTCTCGCCGGTGCCCACCCAGACGGTGTTCACGTCGTTCGGGTCGATGGTGACGGCCCCGATGCTGAAGCTGCCCTCGCCGTCGAACACGGGGGTGAAGGTGGTGCCGGCGTTGGTCGTCTTCCACACGCCGCCGCAGGCGACGGCCACGTAGTAGTGGGCGCGGTCTTTAGGGTTCACCGCGAGGGCCGCGACCCGCCCGGAGGTGATGGACGGGCCGATGCCGCGGAAGCGGAACGAGCCGACCGGCGGGGTGAAGTCGGGTTTCTTGGGCGGCTCGGCCGGCTGGCCGAGGGCGAGCGCGGCGGCGAGGAACAGACCAGGGCACATTGGCAGCGTGTCCGGAAGGTGTGGGGATGGGTGGAAAAGCAGATATTGTCATAGCGGAGGGCGGGCGTCTGGCGAGCGCCGGCGGAATCGGGTAGAACGACCAGTATATCACCGCTCGATTCCCCTGAGCCGCCCCCATGCGCCCCGTCGCCTGCCTCGCCGTCGTTCTCCTCGCGTCGGCGACCACTGCCGCCGACCCCAAGCCGGCGTCCTTCACCCTCACGTTCGACCCGGCCAAGCTCGCCGAGCCGTTCACCGGCCGGGTGGTGGTGGTGCTCAGCCCGCGGCCGCCGGCGACGGTGGTCCGCGGCCTGAGTTGGGGGAACACCGAGCCGGCGTTCGCCGTGAACGTGAAGAGCTGGAAACCGGGCACCCCGCTCACCGTCGGGGCGGATGCGATTGCCACCGTGCCGCTGAAAGAGATTAAGCCCGGCCGGTACTTCGCCCAGGCGGTGATGGACCGCGACCTCGGCGGCCGGAGCTTCTCGAACAGCCCCGGCAACCACTACTCGAAGGCGGTGGAGGTGAAGGAGTTCGACCCCGCCTCCTCCGGTGACATCGCCTTGACAGTCGATCAGGTGGCCGAAGAACAACCGTTCAAGGGCACCGACACCGTCAAGCTGGTGGACATCGACAGCAAATTGTTGACGAAGTTCCACGGCAAACCAGTTCGGATGCGGGCGGGGGTGGTGCTGCCGCCGTCGTTCGCCAAGGAACCCGACCGCAAGTACCCGGTGGTGTACGAGATCACCGGATTCAGTGGGGACCACACCGCCGCGTTGTCGGAAGCCCGCCGCAAGCCATGGGATTTGGCCGGCACGGAGGTGATCTGGGTGGTCCCCGACGCGAGTTGTCGGCTCGGGCACAACGTGTTTGCCGACTCGGCCAACAACGGCCCGTGCGGCACGGCGCTGGTCGAGGAACTGATCCCGCACATTGAGAAGACGTATCGCGGGATCGGCAAGCCGGCCGCCCGGCTGGTCACCGGGGCGTCGTCCGGCGGGTGGAGCAGTTTGTGGCTGCAGGTGGCCTACCCGGACACGTTCGGCGGGTGCTGGAGCCTCTGCCCCGACCCGGAGGACTTCCGCGACTTCCAGCGGGTGGACATCTACACGCCGAACGCCAACCTGTTCACCGACCCGAAGGGGGAGCGGCGGGCGCTCTCCCGCGGCAGCGGGCGGGGCGTCATGTACTTCGACTCGTTCTCGCGGATGGAGGAGGTGATGGGCCGAGGCGGGCAACTGGAGTCGTTCGAGGCGGTGTTCAGCCCGCGGGGGAAGGACGGCAAGCCGCTGAAGCTGTGGGACCGCAAGACCGGGGCGATCGACCCGGACGTGGCCGAGGCGTGGGAGCCGTACGACATCAGCCTGAAGCTGAAGCGGGAGTGGGCGACCCTCGGGCCGAAGCTGACGGGAAAGATCCACGTTTACATGGGCGACGTGGATACGTACTACCTGGACGGGGCGACCCGACTGCTGAAGCGGCGGCTGGCGAAACTGGGGAGCGACGCGGTGGTGGAGATGCTCCCCGGCCAGACCCACAACTTGCCGGACGCCAAGTTGCGGGAGCGGATGAACAAGGAAATGGCGGCGGTGGTGGGCAAAGCCGTGCCCGCGAAGGACGGCAAGTAGTCCGTCCGGGTGATCGACACCATCCCGCCCTCACCCCGGCTTGTGGGCCGGCACTTCGATCTCGATCTTCATCTTCGCATCCAGCAGACCGGCGACGATCATGGTGGCGGCCGGGCGGATGGTGTCGAAGTGCTCGCCCATCACCGGCATGCACGCCGGGAAGTCGGCCCCGTTCGGCAGGATGTACTTCACCCGCACCACGTCGGCGAGCGAACACTACCCGGAGGCCCGCCCATGACCCTCGACGACGTGATGACCGCCCTGCAAGGCTACGGCAGCGAACAGACCAAGAAGACGTTCAGCCGGCACGGTGCCCGCGAGCCGTTCTTCGGCGTGAAGGTGCAAGACCTGAAAACCATCGTGAAGAAGGTGAAGAAGGATCACGCCCTCGCGCTCGCCCTGTACGACACCGGCAACTCGGACGCCATGTACCTCGCCGCCCTGGTGTGCGACCCGGACCAGTTCACCAAAGCGCAACTGAACAAGTGGGTGAAGGGGGCGTACTGGTTCTACCTGAGCTGCTTCACGGTGGCGTGGGCGGCGGCCGAGTCGCGGTTCGGCCGCGAGCTGGCGCTGGAGTGGATGGACTCCAAGAAGGAGCAGACCGCCGCCGCCGGGTGGGGCACCTACGTCAGCCTGCTGTCGATCAAGCCGGACGAGGAACTGGACCACGCCGAGATCACCGGCCTGCTCGGGCGGGTGGCACGAGACATCCACGCCGCCCCGAACCGGGTGCGGTACGTGATGAACAACTTCGTCATCGCCGTCGGCTCCTACGTGCGGGCCCTCACGGCGAAGGCGAAGGCGACCGCGAAGGCGGTCGGCAAGGTGACGGTGGACGTGGGCGACACCGACTGCAAGGTGCCCGACGCCGCCGCGTACATCGACAAGGTGATCGCCGCCGGACGACACGGGAAGAAGCGGAAGTCGGCGATGTGTTGAGCGCGGGTGCAGTAGGGTGGCCGGCTCTCGCCGAGAGCCGGTTCCGATGTCGCTCTCGGCGAGAGCGACCCACCCTACCGAATGCCGGCACCCCTCACCCCCGCTCCGCGTCCGTCAGCGGACGGACGGACATCTGTTGGGCGTCGAGGCCGCCGTCGACGGGAATGACGATGCCGGTGGCGTAGCTCGCCGCGTCGCTCGCCAGGAACGCGAACCAGCCGGCCACGTCGTCCACGCTCGCAATCTTGCGGAGCGGGATCTGGTTCAACACCTGCTCGCGTTCGGCCGGACTCGACCTCAGCCCGAAGTCGGTGAGCGGCGTTTCCACCTGCCCCGGTGCCACTGCCGCCGTCGTGAACCCGAGCGGTGCCAACTCGACCGCCAGTTGCCGCGTGAGGGCGTTGATCGCGCCTTTGCTGGCGTCGTACAGGGTGTGCCCCGGCTCGCTCCGGGTGGCGTTCAGGCTGGTGGTGAACAGGATTCGCCCGCCGTGCCCGACCGCCACCGCCCGCCGCACCACCGCCTGCGTGACGGCAATCGCCGACCAGACGTTCAGCCGGAAGATGGCGTCGAAGTGATCGCGGTCGAGGTGCAGGAACGCCGGCTCGCGGAAGGTGCCGACGTTGTTCACCAGTACGTCAAGGCCGCCGAGCGACCCCCACGCCTGCCCGACCAGCCGCTCGGCCGCGCCGTCCACCGTGATGTCGGCCGGGAAGTAGTGCGTGCGGTTCGGGTGTGCGGCCAGTAGAGTGGCCACGTCCGGGCAGTCGTCGAGCGAGCGTTCGGAGGTGAGGGCCACGCTCGCGCCGTGGCGGGCGAAGTGGGTGGCCACCGCCAGCCCGATGCCCTGGCTGCTGCCCGTCACCAGGCACCGCTTGCCGCTCAGCATGGGAGTCTCCGGATGACGACGACCGATTGTGAGGTCTGGTTCCGCCCGCCGGCCGCGGACGACGGCTACCTGCCCGAAGGCCCACGGGCCTTCGGCGACGGCGTGGCGTGGGTGAACATCCAGGCCGGGGCCGTCGCCGAGTTCGGCCACCTGCACACGCGGTCGTGGGCCGGCGACCACCGGCGGTTCACGCTCCCGGCCCGGCCGGGGTTCGCGCTGCCCACCTCGCGGCCGGGCGTGGTGCTCGCCGGGTGCGACAAGGTCGTCGGCCTGTTCGACACCGCGACCGACGAGTGGACGCCGCTCGCGGCCATCCCCGACACCCACCCGCGGACGATCATCAACGACGCCGAGATCGTCCCAGGCGGGAGTGCCGTCGTGTTCGGCACGAAGGACACGAGCTTCGCCGACCCCATCGCTCACCTGTACCTGTTCACGGTCGCTGACAACTCGATCACCGTACTCGCCGACGGGCAAACCTGCTCGAACGGCAAGGTGTTCGCCGTCGGCGGGCGGACGCTGTTCGACATCGACACGCCGCGCCAAGTCGTCACCCGGTACCGCTTCGACCTCGCCACCCGCACACTTCAGCCCGACGGCATCGCCCTCGACCTCCGCCACCGCGACGACTTCCCGGACGGCATGTGCGACGCCGGCGACGGCACCGTCGTCATCGCCTTCTACAACCCGCGCTTTGTGTACGCGGGGCGGGCGGTGCGGTACCGCCTGGGCACGGGCGAGGTGCTGCACGAGTGGCACACGCCCGGCAGTCCGCGGGTGACGTGCCCGCGCCTCGTCCGCCGCCCCGACGGGGTGACGCTGGTCCTCACCACCGCCGTCGAAGAGATGCCGGCCGACCAGATCATCTTTTGCCCGAACGCCGGCTGCCTGTTCATCGCCGACGCGACCGGGTGCAATCCGCCGCCCGAAGAAGTGGTAGTCGTCTGACGCCCCGCGGCGAGGCGTCTTCCGCAACTCTTCACGCGACCGGGCGGGGGCGGTTCATACACTTCGGGAATCCCGCGTGGAGTGGATTCGATGAGCGACCCCCTGGAACGCTTCCTGCCCGCGTCGGCCATCGCCCTCGGCGTGGCGGTCGCCGGCGTCACGCTCGCGCTCGTGCTGGGCGGTGACTCGGAACCGGCGGCGGTGCCCGCCCCGGAGTTGATGGCGAAGCCGGAAGTGCGGCTGGTGGTGCTGGTCATGTTCGACCAACTGCGGGCCGACCTGATCGCCCGCCAGGACTGGCGGGAGCACTTCGGCACGGCCGGCTTCCGCCGGCTGCAAGACGACGGCGCGTGGTTCACCCACTGCCACTACCCGTATGCCATCACGTCCACCGGGCCTGGGCACGCTTCCATGCTGACGGGCGCGCCGCCGGCGGCCACCGGCATCGTCAACAACGAGTGGTACGACCGCGCGGCGAAGGGGGAGGCGTACTGCGCCGGCGACATCCGCTACCGCCTCGTGCCCGAGAAGGCGGCCGACGTGCCGACCGCCAAGCCGAAGCAGGCCGGCGCGCCCACCCGCCTGCTCGCCCCGACCGTAGCCGACGTGCTGAAGCGGTACAACGGCGGGCGGGGCAAAGTGTTCGGCGTGTCGCTGAAAGACCGCTCGGCCATCCTGCCCTCCGGTCAGCGGCCGGACGGGGCGTTCTGGTTCGACGGGCGGTTCGTCACCAGCACCTATTACGCCGACGCGGTGCCCAAGTGGGTGGCCGCGTTCAACGCCTCCGGCAACGCCGACTCGTACTTCGGCAAAGACTGGGTGAAGTCGCGGGCCGAGCTGGATTACGACAAGCTGGCCGGGCCGGACAACGGCGAAGGCGAGGGGACCGGCGTCGGGCAAGGGACGACGTTCCCGCACCCGATGAACGGCGGCAAGGACAAAGCGGGCAAGCCGTTCGCGGACGTGACGGCGGCCGGGGCGAGCTACTACGGCGCGCTCGCCAACTCGCCGTTCGGCAACGAGCTGCTGCTCGACTTCGCCAAGACGTGCATCGACGCCGAGCACCTCGGGGCCGACGACGAGCCGGACCTGCTGACCGTCAGCTTCTCGTCGAACGACCTGATCGGGCACACGTGGGGGCCGGACTCGCACGAGGTGCTGGATGTCACCCTGCGGAGCGACGCGGTGCTGGCCGGGCTGCTGGCCCACCTCGACGCGAAAGTCGGCCAGGGCAAGTACGCTGTCATCCTGACCGCCGACCACGGCATCTGCCCGCTGCCCGAGTTCGCCGCCAAGCACCCGGAGCGGTACCCGGACGCGAAGGACGCCCGGCGGGTGTCCGGCAAGGCCATGCGGGAGGGGGCGGAGAAGCACTTGCAGGCGAAGTTCGGCACGGCGGGGGAGGAGAAGTCGCGGTGGGTGGAGGAGGTGAAGCCGCCGTACTTCTACCTGAACCACACGCTGATCGCGGCGAAGGGGCAGACGCCGGAAATGGTGGCCGAGGAACTGGCCGCATGGTTGAAGACCCAGAGCGGCGTGGCCGGGGCGTACACCGCCGGGTCGCTGCTGGGTTCGGGGCGCGACCCGGTGACGGAGAAGGTGCGGCTGGCCTTCCGCCCGGACCGGAGCGGGGACGTGTACGTGGTGCTCGACCCGTACTTGCTCATCGGCGATCCGGACAAGGACAACAAACTGCCCACCGGCACCACGCACGGCGCACCGCACAGCTACGACACGCACGTGCCGCTGCTGGTGTACGGGCCGGGGGTGAAGGGCGGGCCGCGTGAGGAGGCCGTGGCCCCGCTGCACGCCGCCCCGATTGCCGCCAAGTTCCTGGGCGTGCCGCCGCCGGCCAAGGCGATGTACGGCGTCCCCCGCACGCTGGCGGAATGACCGCGACGGCGGGCGTCCCGCCCACCGTCGGATGAGCAGGCGGGACGCCCGCGCTCCCGGTGCGGTTGCGTCCTACAATGTCGCCACCCGCCAACGGCCGCTTCCGCGAGACCCGCCCTCATGCCGTCCGATTCCGTCGCCGCGTTCCTGGAGCTGGCCCGCGAACTGCGGCTCCTGGCCGACGCGGACCTCGCCCGCCTCGCCGACAGCCCGGACGCCGACGACGACCTGCCCGCCTTCACCCGGCGGCTGGTGTCGGCCGGCCTGCTCACCCCGTTCCAGTCCGACCGCATCCTGACCGGCCGCGGGTACACCCTCGCCTTCGCCGGCTTCCCGATCGTGGATGAACTGGACGAGCACACGTACCGTGCGGTCGAACCGGCAACCCGTTCCGAGGTGCGGCTCAGCCACTTCCCGGCCGGTGGCACTTCGCCCGCCCGCCCGCCACACCCGGCCTTGAGTGTGCCGATGGTGTCGGGGTCGCACGGGGGTGAAGGGTACGCCGTCCACCGGCTGCCCGACGGCGCGCACCTGGCCGCCCTCGTCACCGACATGGGGCCGATGCCCGCGCTGCTGGCCGCCGAGTACACCCGGCAGGCGGCGGTCGCACTGGCCGCGGCGCACGCGGCCGGCGGGGTTCACGCCTTCATCCGCCCAGAGCGGCTGTTCGTCGGCCCGCTCATCCAGGCGAGCAAGCCGAAGCCGGACGGCTCCCCGCGGTTCCGCCCCGGTCCGACCGCCACCGTCGGCATCACCGACTACGGCCTGCCGGCCGGCGACCGCACGGCGGCCGACGACGTGTTCGCGCTCGGCGGGGTGCTGTTCCACCTGCTCACCGGCCGCGACCCCGGCGGCGCGTCGCTCTCCGCTTCCCGCCCGGACTGCCCGCCCGAGTTGGGGGGGCTGGTGAAGGGGATGCTCGCGCTCGCCCCGGCCGACCGCCCGACGATGGCGGACGTGGTGAGCAGGCTGACGGCGATCATCTCGCCCGGCCAACCGGACTCCGTGTCGCTTGGCAAAGACTCGAACCCCGGCGTGCCGCCGGCGAACGTCACCCTGGCCGAGAACGAGCAGGTGGAACTGGTGGACGACCCGCCGCGGCTGGCGCTGGCCGGCGGGTGGGCCGGACACCCGGCAGTGGCCGCCGCCGCCCCGCCGCCCGCGTACGCCCCGCCCGTCTGGGTGCCGCTGCCAGTGCCGGAGGTCGAACACCACGAGGATCACGCCGACGAGCCGGTCAGCCCGCGGCGGTCGCGGGCGAAGGCGTCGGCCGGCGGGTCGCGGCAGATGCTGTGGATGCTGGCCGGGGCGTTCGTGCTCATCAACGTGCTGGCCG
Source organism: Planctomycetia bacterium (assembly GCA_031441625.1). Taxonomy (GTDB): domain Bacteria; phylum Planctomycetota; class Planctomycetia; order Gemmatales; family Gemmataceae; genus JALHQU01. Next base: position 83 of record JANNQE010000563.1, on the reverse strand, counting down.
TGGCCGTGTGGGCGCTCCTGCTCATGTTCCCCCTCGGCAAGAAGTGAGCCGCCAAATAGGGTGGTCCGCTCTCGCCGAGAGCG
>JANNQE010000562.1:0-1505 GCA_031441625.1 Planctomycetia bacterium | reverse complement strand
GCGTGAGCGACCGGGTGTGATTCACTCCGGTCGCTCACGCTCCCGGCTCGCCCGGAAACGACACCGGGCACCCGTTGGGGTGCCCGGCGTGGGGTGGGCTTACTTCTTCTCGGGCGGTGGGGCTTTCGGTTTGTCCTTCTCTTCTTTCTGGAGCCGCGCCTTGAGTTCGTCACGACCCCTCTCGAACACTTCGACGTCATACCAGTTGAGGATGGGCGACCCGTTTTGCTCGTACCGGGAGGCGTTCTGGATGACCAGGTCGAACGTCACCACCTCGCGCTGGCCGCCGATGGCGACGATGGCTCTGGACGCCGCGTGTCGTACCCCACGCTCTTCGTCCAGCAGGAGAATGGCGAGCGGCCCGGCCTCCCGCTCGCTCCCCGTGGTCTCCAGGAACACTGCCGCCCCCCTCCGGTGACTCTCATCCTTGCTGCCCAGCCGCTTCACCGCCTCGTCGACGAACCGGCTGCGGTCGCACTCCATCCGCGACAGCAGGTAGAACACCTTCCACACCGCGTATTTGTTGAACCCCTTACCGTCGCTGTCGAGGATCTCCTGGAACGCGGGGAACAACTTTTCGCCCATCGCCACCATCCGACTGTTAAATTCAGGCCTGCTGATCCCGAGCCACCCGCCCAACTTTTCGGTGGACGGTGCCGCTTCCTTGTCGGGAGGCTTTTCGGGCGACCCACCTTGAGCCGAGAGACGACCGGCGCACACGCCTGTGAGAGCGATCAGCAACACGACCCACGACAGGATTCGCATGTGGCTCTCCGTTCGCGGTTCAGTACACGAGTTTGGTTTTGAGCTTGTGGCCCGTCACGGCGGCGGTGTCGGCCCGCTCCTGCTGCTCCTGGGTCAGCCGAACGCTCCACAGGGTGGCGTCATCCGGCTTCACTTTAACGCCGATGGACCACTTGTCATCGACCATGAGGTTGACCCTTTGCTTGGCGGCCGGTTCCTCGTCGAACAGCTTTTCGTACGGGTAGTGTTCGTACCCCCTTGCAGGGTCAACGCATCTCGAACTGCTGACGTTGGAGGGGTTTGTGCGTCAACCGGCGGGAGCCACGGAGGCCCGCCATGCCGGACCACGAACTCGCCTTCACCCGCTCCTTCGCCGACCTGCCCGACCCGCGGGCGAACCGCACCAGGAAGCACTCGCTGCACGACATCCTCGGGGTGACGTTGTGCGCGGTCATTTGCGGGGCGGACAGCTTCGACGAGATCGCGCGGTTCGGTCAGGCGCGGGTGAGTTGGCTGCGGCACTTCTTCCCCCTGCCGAACGGCATCCCCAGCCACGACACGTTCCACCGGGTGCTGGCCGACTTGTGTCAGGGACGGGGGTCAAGCCGATCACCATCGACGGCAAGGCGTGCCGGGCGTCCGACGGGGACACGTTCAGCGGGTGCCTGCACCTGGTGAGTGCGTGGGCGAGTGACGCCCGGCTGACCCTCGGTCAGGTGAGCGTGGCGGACAAGTCGAATGAGATCGCGGCGATCCCGGAG
>JANNQE010000561.1:0-7985 GCA_031441625.1 Planctomycetia bacterium | reverse complement strand
GCGAGGCCCGACTGGAACCGGGAACGCAGTGACCGGGTGGGCGATTGGCGCACCCGGTCACTGCGTTCCCGGTTCCAGTCGGGCCTCGCTCCCGCTTCGCGGTCACTCGACCACGACCTACAATGCGACACCCCACGAGACCGCACACATGGTCGGCTGGCAGTTCGACAACACCTACTCCCGCCTGCCGGCCGACCTGCACGCCCCGGCCAAGCCGATGGCCGTGCGTGCGCCGCGGGTGGCGGTCCTGAATCACACCCTCGCCGACCAGCTCGGGCTGAACCTGCGGGCACTCGCGCCCGAAGCCGCCGCCGCACTGTTCACCGGACAAGAGTTGCCCGCCGGAGCGCAGCCGATTGCCCAGGCCTACGCCGGCCACCAGTTCGGCGGGTTCACCATGCTCGGCGACGGGCGGGCGATCCTGCTGGGCGAACACCGCACGCCGGCCGGCACACTCGTGGACATCCAATTCAAAGGTCCGGGGCCGACGCCGTACTCCCGCCGCGGCGACGGCCGCGCCGCCCTCGGCCCCATGCTCCGCGAGTACGTCATCAGCGAGGCGATGGCGGCACTCGGCATCCCGACCACCCGCAGCCTGGCGGTGGCGCTCACCGGCGAGCAGGTGTTCCGCTCGCAGGTGCAGCGCGGGGCGGTGCTCACCCGTGTGGCCGCCAGCCACCTGCGGGTGGGCACCTTCCAGTACGCCGCCTCCCGCCGCGACGAGCCGACGCTCCGGGCGCTCGCCGATTACGCCATCGCCCGGCACGACCCCGAACACGTCGAATCGCCGGCGAAGTACCTGGCGTTCTTCCGTGCCGTGGCCGACCGGCAGGCGGCACTGATTGCGAAGTGGATGCACGTCGGGTTCATTCACGGCGTCATGAACACCGACAACATGGCCGTCTCCGGCGAGACCATCGACTACGGCCCGTGCGCGTTCATGAACGCCTACGACCCGGCGACGGTGTTCAGCTCCATCGACAGCGGCGGGCGGTACGCCTACGCCAGCCAGCCGGGCATCGCCCAGTGGAACCTGGCCCGGTTCGTCGAGTCGCTGCTCGTCCTGATCGACGCGGACGAAGACAAGGCCGTGGCCGCGGCGACGGAGGTGCTGAACGCCTTCCCGGTGAACTACGAGCGGTACTGGCTGGCCGGGATGCGTGCGAAGTTGGGTTTTCAAACGGAGGAAGCGGCCGACGCGGATCTGGTGAAGGGGTTGCTCGACTGGATGCACGCGACGAAGGCCGACTTCACCAACACGTTCCGCGACCTGGGTGCGCCCGAGTTGCTGACCGGCGAGCGGTATCAGGGGGAAGAGTTCAAGACGTGGCACGCGAAGTGGATGGCGCGGCTGCTCCGCGAAGGCGAACCGGCCGGCGCATTCGCCCGCATGAACGCCTTGAACCCGGCGTACATCGCCCGCAATCACCGGGTGGAGGAGGCGTTGTCGGCGGCGGAGCGTGACGACTTCGCCCCGCTGCACGAACTGCTTGAGGTGTTGGCGTCACCGTTCACGACGAAGCCGGAGTGGGCGAAGTACACCCTGCCCCCGGCCGACGACCGCGGCTACCAGACGTTCTGCGGCACGTAAGGAGGTTGGCCTCCTATCCTGACACTGCGGCGTTCGCCTCACCGTTCCCCACAAAGGTGCCCGTCATGCTTGCCCGCCTGCTGGCCCGGCTCTTCCCCGCCACCCCCGTCGTCCGCCACCGCCTCGGCGTCGAGCCTCTGGAAGACCGGCTGACGCCGAACAACCGCTTCGTGGTACCCCTGCCCATCCCGGCGGACAACGTCACCACCTTCCACTCGCTGGCGACGGCGCTGAGTACTCCCGGCCTGGCGGCCGGCGACTCCGTGCAGGTGGAGCCGTTCTCCACCCCCGGTGCCATCTCCAACGCGCACTTGGACGCCATCAACGTCGCCAACGTGACCGTCCGCGGGGCGAGCGACTTCGGGCCTAACGAACTGCCGGTCGTCCGCACCGCCGACGCCATCTCGGTGGACGCCCAGGAGGTCGGGCTGACCTTCCAGAACGTCAACCTGCGGATCGACCACACCCTCACCTTCAACGCCAACGGTGCCATCCGGAGTTCCTCCATCGACGTGGGGGCCACCGGTGGCGACGGCATCCGGTTCTCCGGCACCACCGCCGCCGTGCTGGAGGACAACACCGTCGTCAACACCGGGGTCGGGTACTCCGGTGACGTGATCAAGGTCTTCGCCGGGGTGGGCGGGGCCAATCGGGTTGTCGGCAACCGGCTGAGTAGTGCGACGACCTACGGGACCCTCCTTGGCTACTACTCCGATGCCGGTGGGAACACGGCCATCGGCGACGTGGTCGCCTCCAACACGTTCGTGGGGTCCGACTCGCTGGATCAGCCCGCGAGCATGATCTCCGTCGCGTCGTCGGTGAACGGGCTGACGATCCGGAAGAACAGTTTCCGGGACCCACGGGCGGTGGGGAGTGTCATCGATCTGAGTGGGAGTGATGGCATCGAGATTCTTGAGAACGATTTCGACATCTACAACATCGCCAACGCCCCGACCGCACTGTCCATCAGTCATTTCTTCGGCGGTACCAGCACGACGGGTTATTTCTATGACCCCGCGAGCGCGACCGTGATCGGGAACAGCTTCTCGACCGGGGCCTCCGGGACGGCCATCACCGCCTTCAACTCTCCGTATTTCATCGGCAATCGCGTCAAAATCGAAGCGAATCTGTTCGGTGAGAATCGGGTGGGCGTGAAAATCTCCGGGACGGACGGGGGGGGCGGAGTGGTCGATCTGGGTGGCGGCTCTCTCGGCAGCGCCGGCGGCAACAACTTCCGGAGTTTCTCTCTCGCGGCAACCGCCACCTCCGGGGCGATCGTGACGGCCAACGGAAACGGGCCAACGGTCCAGGCCCAGAACAACCTGTTCGTCGTCGCCGATCCGGAATCGGTCATCTACGACCTTCAGGATGTCGGCGGCATCGCCAACGTGGTGGCGACGGGCAATCTGACGGGGAACGCGGCGTTCGTGCAGTCGTTGTACGTGCAGTTCCTGCACCGGGCGGGTGACGTGCTCAACCCGAACGGGGCGGGCTTGTGGGTGAATGCTCTCAACGGGGGCGCCACGCCGAGCGCGGTGGCGACCGCCATCATCCGCTCGCCGGAGGCGCTGGGGTCTGTGGTGGACGACCTGTACCGCACCATCCTCGGCCGCGACGCCGACCCCGTCGGCCTCTCCCACCACATCAATCTGCTGGCTAACGGGTGGACGGTCGAAGCGGTGCAGATCGGGTTGCTCGCCGGGGCCGAGTACCGCGTCCGTTTCCCGAGTGACGCAGCCTACATCGCGTCGCTGTTCGTCTCGGTGCTGGGGCGCAGCCCGCAGGGTGGAACCGCCTTCTGGCTGAACCAGTTGCCCTCCCTGGGCCGCAGCGGGGTGGCGGCCGGGTTCGTGCTCTCCACCGAGTACCGCACGCGGCAGGTGACCCACCTGTTCTTCGACCTGCTCAAGCGGACGCCGGCCACCGCCCCGACCGCCCCGCAGGTGGCCGCCTGGGTGGACACCGGCCTCGACCTGCTCTCCCTCCGAGTCGTCTTCGCCAGCTCCGCCGAGTTCTTCATCGTCGGCTGAGTCGGAGGCCGGGTGGTCTACCCCTGGGAAGAGTGGAACACCCGGCCGACTTCACCACCGGGCCACACCGCCGATGAGCGGAGTGATGACGACGAGGGTGGTCGGAGCGTCGGGCAAGGTGCCGATCACCCCACTGTGATCGACACTCTCGGTCATTCCCCTCCCCATTCACTTCGCTTCCAGGTCGATCTGCACGGCGTTCAGCACCTCGTTCGTGGCGTCGTCCTGAATGAACGCCACCACCTTCAGGTTCTTCAGCACCAGCGGGCGGTCCGGGCGGGGGAACTCGGCCTGCTCCTTGGCGAAGTCGTCGAGCGACTTGGCCAACTCCTTGCGGATGTCGTTGGCGTTCACCACCACCGCCTGCTCCTGCTCCTTCTTGGTGAGGGCGAACCCCTTCAGGCCGCCGGGCATGGCCCTCACCACGTGGTGGTGGATCCGCACGCCGTTCCCGCCGGCATACCGCACCGTCTCTTCCGTCACGGCGAACCGCAGCGTCACCTTCTCGCCCGGCTTCTCCAGGTCGGTCACTTTGGCCGTCACTTTAATGCCCTTGTCGTCCTTCGCCGCACTCAGGGCGAGCTTGGCCACGGCCGGCTTCTCCAACTCGGCGTTGATCGCCTCCACCAGTTCGGTGTACTTGTCCTTCGCCGCGGTCGCCGCCCCGCCCACCCGCGGGACCGTCTTGCCGTTCAGTTGCAGGCTCGGGGCGCTCAGCTTCTCGCCGAACGTTTTCATGGCCCGGTTCCACCCGTCCGGGGCGGTCAGCGGGTCCGGGCCGGGCACGTGGATGTGGTACTGCAACAGCACCACGTCGGTCGGCTTGTACGTCTTCAGCAGGCCGTCGAAGGCGATGTCGGCGGCCACGCACGGCGGGCACTCGGCCCCGGTGAACAGTTCCACCAGCGCCACCCGCTCGCCCTTCGCCTTGCGGCCCTTGAACTCCGGCGTCTCGAACTTGAGCACCGCCTTGGCGTACTCGGCCGCGTCGCGGGCCTCCAGCTTGGCCAGGGCGAGGGCGTACTTCTTGGCGTCGTCCGGCTTGCCCGCTTTCGTGAGGGCGTCGGCCACGGCCGCGTTCACTTCCATTTGGGTGGCGAGCGGCGAGTCGTCCGTCAGCATCCGCTCGGCCCGCTGCGCCTGCGCCACGGCCACTTCCGCGAACCCGTCTTGCGCGGCGAAGGCGGTGGCCAGCTTCAGCGCGATGTACAGTTCGTACCGCGGGCCGTAGGCGGCGGCGGCCTTGGTCAGCTTGTCGGCGACCGCACGCGCGTCTTCGGCCGTCAACTTCTTGTCGGCCATCTTGCCGGCCACCAGGAAGCCGGCGTCGAACCACTCCTTGCCGCCGTCGCGCTGGGCGAAGTCCTCGCGGGCCAAGTCCACCGCGTCGTTCAACTTCTTCAGCTTGGACGGGTACATCTCCATCACGTCGAGCGGCCCGCCGAACTTGCTCACCGACCCGACCAGCTTCTTCCCGTCCTTCGCCAGCACGCCCTCGAAGTTGAACGCCTCCCGCTCGCCCAGGGTGATGGCGAACCGCACCGCCTCGCCCTTCACGCTCAGCCCGGTCACTTTCGGCTCGGCCCGCAGCTGCGGGTTCGCCCCGATGAAGTCGCCCACCCACTTGCCGTCCTCTTCGGTGAAGGCGAAAAGGAAGGTGATCGTCTGCCCCTCGGTGAACTGGAACTTCCAGTTGCCGGTCGGCTTGGGCGGGTCGGCGGCGACGGCGGGGAGTGCCGCGAGCAGGAGCAGGGCGGCGGCGGACAGCAGGCGGGACATGGCAGTGTTCCGGTGGGATGGTCGAACGGTCAGCGTACAGGCGGGGATGCGGGCGTGGTAGGGCGGAGACCTCACCCCCGGCCCCCTCGCCATGAATGGAGAGGGGGTGTTCAAGTTGCGAAGGGTGTTGATCTTCACCGCGAGCATCGCGAGCGACGGAAGCGGTTGGCGCTCGCGATGCTCGCGGCGAAATGGGAAGAACCTGTCCGTCTTGAACACCCCCTCTCCATGATGGAGAGGGGGCCGGGGGGTGAGGTCCTTCCACCTACGGCAGCAGATCGGCGACGCGGAGTCGCGCGGCGGGGGCGGCGAGCGGGGAGACACTGTCAAACTCGCCCAGTTCGGTGCGGGTGCGGTAGGCGAACCCGCCCAACTCGGCCGGCAGCGGGGCCAGGTCGCGGAATACGATCAGCCGGCGGTCGTCCAGGTCGAGCACCCAGTAATCCGTGACGCCGGCGGCGGCGTACAGTTCCGCTTTGGTGGAGGTGTCGGACTGGAGCGTGGTTCCCGAAACCTCAACAATCAACAGTGCGGCCGTCGGGTGGTTCGCGTAATCCCGCTGGTTGCCGGGCACCACCATCACGTCCGGCTGCGGGTCGGAGTCGTCCATCGGAAGTGGGTTGCCGTAGTTGATCCACGCCACACCCGCGAACGCCTTCAGGAGTTCCTCGGCGGTGTTGGCAACCGCGAGAGCGTGCGACCAGTTGACGGCGGGCATGGCGACGATCTCCCCGCGGATGCGTTCGGTCCTGGTGTCCCCGAAATAGCCCTGTCCGGCCATCTCGTAATACTGCTCGCGGGTGAAGCGGAACGGCGACCCCACTCGCGGGGGGACCGGGTCGAACTTCGGCGGCATCGCGGTCATCGGAAACCCTCGTGAGGTGTGTCTCACTCCCCCCCATCCTCCCCTTCCCCTTCGCCCTCAGCAACTCCGCTCTTGATCGCCTCGTCGTCCATCGCCTTCGTGAGCGGCGACATGGCCTTGCGGAGCAACTCCCGCATGTCGGCCAGGTTCGGCACCAGCCCGGTGAACAGCTCGAACTGCTTGGCCGCCTGCCGCACGAACAGCTCCACCCCCGTGATGGTGCCGCACCCGCGGGTGCGGGCGTCTCGCACCAGGAGCGTCTGTTCGGGGGTGTACACGGTGTCGAACACCACCAGCCCCGGCTTCAGGAAGCTGACGTGCAGCGGGGATTCGTCCACGTTCGGGTGCATGCCCACCGGCGTGCCGTTCACCGCGATGTCGCACGGGTCCACGTTGTGCCGGGCGGCCCAGTCGCACCACTTGCACCCGACCTCGGCGGCGAGTCGCTCGGCCCGCTCGGCCGTGCGGCCGGCGATCATCACCGTCGCCCCGGCCCGGTGCAGGGCGAACGCGACGGCCCGCGACACCCCGCCCGCCCCCAGCACCAGCACGTGCGACTGGTTCAACTCCTTCATCGGCGACTTCGTCTCGGCGGCCCGCTCGGTCAGGTGCGCGTGCAGGCTCTCGAGCGCCGCCGGGTGGTCGGTGTTCAGCACCTTGAAGCCGCCGTTCGCCTTCCGCACCAGCGTGTTCGCCGCCCCCACCTGCGTCACGATGCCGTCCGCCTCGCCCGCCTTCGCCGCCTCTTCTTTGTGCGGGATGGTCACGCTGTACCCGTCGAACGGCACGCCCGCCAGCGCCGCCACCGCCGCCGTGAACTGGCCTTCGGGCACGCGGAACGGCACGTAGAAGGCGTTCACCTTGTTCCGCAGGAAGGTGTGGTTGTGGATGACCGGGCTGAGGCTGTGCGACACCGGGTCGCCGACGACGGCGAAGAACCGCGTGTCGGCGTCGATCCGCTTCACCGGGTAGGTGGTGCGGAAGTCGGAGACGGCCGGCATTCCGGGGGCCAACTGCCGCTCCTTGTTGAACGAGGCGTACAGCCAGGGGGCACCGAACTTGAGCGCGGTGAAGCGGGTGGGGAAGCCGAGGTCGCCCATGCCGAAACAGACGGTCGGCTTGGGTGCCCGCTTCTGGATGGCGACGATGCGGGCCAGGTCGGCCGGCGTGCGGGGCAGCACGGCGATCTTCAGCACGTCCGCGTCCTGCTTCAGCATCCGGTCGTAGATGTCGTCCAGGTCCGGCGGCGTCTCGGTCATGTTGTGGTAACTGACGACCCGCTTCACGCTCCCGAACCGGCGGATGGTGTCGGCCACGTCCGTTTCCAGGTCGATCCAGTCGATGACGCCCGACACCACCGCCTGCCGCAGCACGATCTGCCGCTCCTGCTCGGAGGTCGGCCACCGCCCGCCGTCGGCCGGCCGGCGGATGGTGCCCAGCCATGAGCAGCCGGCCCCCTTCGCCGGGGCGAGCCGCTTGAAGTCCACCGCCTTCGCCAGGAAGTCGATGCGGACCTCCAGGAACTTGCTCCCACGCTCGGCGGCGGCCTTCAACTCGGCGAGCATCATTTTGTGACGGGTGCGGGCGACCGCCGCACACACGCGATCCGGACCGACGGACATGACAGGCGTCCCCAAGGGCACACGAAGACGGGGAAATGATACACGATTGTGGCGACGCACCCCAGCCAACGGCGCGACGTGAGTCCGCCGGTGCTTGA